>JAKFDY010000473.1:0-15838 GCA_036675885.1 Lacibacter sp.
CAGGCAACTGCTTCGACATAGGGTAAAGCGTGGTATTCGCTAATGTAAGTTGCTCGATGTGTCCTTCGGAAGTGGTTTCGCCCAGGTTACGGTTAAAGCTGAAACCAATAAGCTGGTTATAATTGTTATTTACACCACTGTTAAATAATGTTGATACAAGATTGGTTGTTGTTACCAACGAGAGATTACTTTTTGTTGCATTATTTACAACAAACTCTGTATAAACAGCTACATCAATATATCGACCCTGCCATGCAGCAATATGCGAAAGCATTGCATAAGCAGCCAATCTTGTTACTGGTGCATTTAACCATTGTGAAGAGTTGTAGCCATAGTAATTGTTCGGATATATCTGCGCAGGATCAACACCTGAATAAAGGAAAGGAAGATTAGGTGCAACCTGTATCAATTCCTGTTCAGCAAAAGAAAGAACTGTGCTTTGACTGGTGCGTGGCAGTTCATCAAAACTTCCTTCTTTTGTGTTGATGATCAGCGGAACATCGCCCCAGATCCTTGCCATATAGAAATAAGTGAATGCACGGATAGCTCTTGCCTGTGCAACATCAAGTTTATAATAAGAATTGGTGTAACGTTGATCGGCCTTGCAACCTTCTACCCGTTCAATAAACAAATTGCTTGCATTGATCACTGCATAAAAACGACGCCAGTTTGTTACAGCTTCAATTGCCGGGAAAGATGCATTGAGGTTTCCTTCAATTACCGCTTTCAGATCCGGACGGGAAACTGATTGAAAATCGCCATTCCTTAATTCGCCCCACATCCAATGTGCATTGTTATCTGCAACTGCTGCACGGAGCAACCCGTATAAACCGATCAATCCGCTTCTTGCATCTTCATAAGAATCCCAATGCCCCAGTTCATCTGCCTGGCGGGATGATTTAATATCCAGTTGCTTATTACAAGCTCCCATGAAAAGCACCAACCCTGTTGCAAGCACCAGTTTTTTTCCAATGCTTATCACCCTGTTTGTTGTTACTGACATAATCTTCATGTTTCCTGATTATTTTGAATGATTTCTGTTTTATTATAAACCAAGTCTTACACCTGTAATGAATGTGCGTGAAAACCGCAACCCATAGCCTGTATAAATGCCGTTGTAGTTCACGAGTTCCGGATCATCGCCTTTAAACGGTGTAAGTGTAAAGAGGTTTGTTCCTGTTACATAAAAGGTACAGCTGGTAATCCCTTTGCTTTTTTTCGGTTTCAGATCGTAGCTGAGTGAAAGTGAACGGAGTTTTAAGAAGGATGCATTGTCGAGGAACAGATCCTGCTCAAGACGGTAAGGAACAACTGCACTCCAGGGGTTATACATGGGGTAAGAAGACAGATCCATTTTCTTTTCCCAGAAAGTAATTTCCTTTACTGAGTTAATGTTATTGCTTGCTTCAACATTTATAAAGTTGAGGTGTGATGATGCATATTGATTTAATACTTTATGACCGAGTGCGAAATAAAACTGTGCATCAAGCGTAAAGGATTTAAACCCGATCGAGTTGCTGAAGCCACCATTCACTTTTGGAATATAATTACCTCTCAATACTTTGTCTTCATCGTTTATTAAGCCATCATCGCTAACATCCACCCAATTCGGATCACCTGCTTTTAAAGGCACTCCCCTATAGCTGATTGTTGGTACTGTTGGCGGATATAATCCGCTGGTATTATTTAAGAGCACCCAAAACGCATCAATACGTCTTCCAACAACTAATTTGTTATTGCCAATGATCACTTCCTGCAAACCGCCGGGTAATGCTATCAGTTTATTGTTATTGTAATTAAGGTTGAGCCCAAAATTCCAGCTTACTGCATTTGACTCTGCAGGGAACAAATCGGCAGACACCGTAAGATCAACACCATTGTTTCGAACATGCATACCATTTTTGTATGCACTTGTATACCCCCACTCAACAGGTACAGGAACAGGTAACAACATTTCCTTATCATCTCTGTTATAGAGATCAAGTGCAATTTTGAGACGGTTTTTGAATGTTGCTAAACGGAAACCGATATTCGCCTGGTCGCTATATGCCCAGGGAATGCCATAACCGATCCACCCACTTGTATATGGTCTTGAAATACCCGGCAACCCAATATAAGATCCCAGCGTAGGTTCGCTTCCCCAACCCATATCTACACGGTATTGTGCACCTGCATTAAACCTGTCATCACTCAACAATCTGCCCAAGCGTGCCCATGAGGCCGTTGCAGTAAATGCATTAATGCGTTTCAGTTTTGATTCAAATTGTTTTTTGATATCCCATTCTGCACCACCGGAAAAATTAGTTGTCCAGCGATTATCGGGTTGCATGTTTGAAGAACCGTCCCTGCTTACAACAGCTCGCAGTTTCAACACATCGTTAAATGAATAAGTGGCATTACCCGAAAAAGAAGCTAATACCGAGCGCATTTTGCTTGGGAAAAAGTTAACCCTGAAAGAAGTTGACTGCAAATAGTCACTGGCATTAGGATCACCATTCACCACATTGATCTTCACGAAATCGTTAGGGCCATTGTATGCATACGCATAATCATACTTGTATGTATCGGCCATAAAATTCTGCCCGGCTTCAAGCACGAGTTTCTGCGTGTTGTTTACTTTAACTTTATAGGAAACAGTGTTACTGATCACCACCCGTTGATTATAGCCGAAATAGCCCGATACAAAATTGTTTTTCTCTAATAATGTAGTTGGCCAGAATGCATCACGGATACCTTCATTATAATCGAAGGCGATGCGTCCGTTGTAAGAGAATTTGTTGAGGTTGGCCGCTAAAGCAAAGTACCCTTGTATTACGTTTGAGGTATTATCATCGATTGCTTTATTAAATTCGTTCAGGTAAGAACTGTATAGTGATTTGTTGGGTGTAAGCGGGTTGGTAAGATCTGGAATATAACGCTGCTCAGCCAGCCTGTCACGAATATTACGGTTGCGTGTACGCTCCATGCGGTTATAACTGATCATGCTTGAAACCATTAACCATTTAATAGGAGCTGCATTGATGAAGAATGAACTTGTGTAGCGGTTAATTGCTGTTTCATCGGCACTTGATGCGTTTTTAGTAGCACCTCCAAAAAAGCGGAAGTTGGCTCTTTCCGATCCGCCTGTTAAACTGAGATCAACATTATACAGAGGTGTATTTTTATAATAATTATCGATCCAGTTTGCAGGACCATAGTAATCAACGTTGGTTGAATCACGTAAATAAGGAGGATAATTAAGCCTGTCGGCAATTGTACCAAAGCGATCGTAAAATGGTTTACGGAAATTATTTTCGTATGCTGCGTTTACAGGTGTTACGGAAGGGGTTTGAGCAAAACCATAATAACTGTTAACTGATATTTCCCTGTAACCGGAATGAGCATTCTTTGTGGTGATCCATATTGCACCATTTGTTGCAACAGGTCCCAGTTTTGCAAGCACAACAGGATCTTTAATTACTTCGATCGATTCAATATTATCTAAGTTAATAGCAGCAAGTAAATTGGTGGCAGGGCCAATGCGGTTGAAATCGTACTTCTGAATTTCGTAAGCAAAAGGATTATCCTGCACAAGAGGAATACCATTCAGGTAAACAGCAGCCTGTTGATCGAAAAGCTCACGCTTACTTAAAAGTGGTGATGAAATACCACGTATGAAAATGTTTTGTTCTGTACCAGGTTCACCACTTGGTTCCTGTACATATACACCTGCCGCATTTCCTTTTAGCATTTGCTGCAGCGAAAGAATGGGTTGCTTGTGGATGATTTTAAGTGGTACCTGGTTTACTTCATGCTCAAGTTTTACCCCGTTGGTAACAACCATTACAATCGAATCTTTTGGAGCAGAAGCAGTATCGGTTTGGGCTATTGCGCCCAACGAAGTAATGAAAGTTAAGACAGTAAGGATACATTTCCGGGCATTTGCAGCCAGAATCACTCGCTTATTCATAATTAAACAGTTAGTTAGATTTAATATCCGAGGAATGATTACCCGTGTTGCAGGCAAGCATTCCATTTATCTCATTCGATCCGTCTTTTACATTCATCATGCAAAAGATCATGTTATATCAGTTTTCGAAAAATCAAGCAACATTCACTGCTCACTATATCATTTCGGTTGCCAATAAAATAAACGAGGTGTTTGAGGACAGCGTTACTTACAGAAATTGGATTTACTAAAAGTTCATTTGAAATGATGCAATCGTCGTTAATCGTTTTTATCCTCTTTTCACATCACAAACGTTTCTGAAAAATTATTTATGATGTTTTTATTAATTCTTTGTTGTTACCAAATTTAGAGTTGTGATCCTGTCTCTCCAAACCTCCAAACTGTACAAATTCTGCGCAAACGGTTGAAAACAGTGCGCAAACGGTTGTTCATTTTTTTGATTTCAAATCAAAACAACCGTTTCAGGTTCTTTTTCCAGAAAAGTGAGGGAGATCAATGGCCTCATCTGTCGCTTTTGTCTTGATTTTTTATGCAATTGCCGTTGTTTTTGGAGCTGCAAACAGGCCATCCTGGTTTGCATTAATTCATTTAGTTTTGAAACCGTATATGCTGATGAAACTCTCCATACAAAACTTTGCTATTATTGATCAGTTGACTGTTGAATGTCAACAGGGACTGAATATTATTACCGGGGAAACCGGTGCCGGTAAATCCATTCTATTAGGCGCATTAGGTTTGGTATTGGGTAACCGTGCCGATAGTAGTGTTTTACGTAGTGCCGATAAGAAATGCGTGGTAGAAGCTTTTTTTTCGAGATCGAACCAGCATATCAAAGACTGGCTGCAGCAAAACGAAATTGATGAAGAACAGGAGTTGATCCTGCGCCGTGAAATTTCGCCGAACGGAAAATCAAGAGCGTTTATTAATGATACTCCTGTTAATCTCACACAATTAAAAGGGTTAACCTCTGCACTTGTTGACCTTCATCTGCAGTTTGATACATTGGAACTGGGTGAAGAAGATTTTCAACGTGAAGTATTGGATGCATTAGCTGGCAACACTGCAAGAGTAGAACAATACCGTCAGCAATATGTACGCTATGCAAAATTGCAACGGGAATTACAGCTGTTGAAAGAACAACAACAACAGCAACAGAAAGAACAGGATTACCGACAGTTTTTATTGGATGAATTAGAGCAGGCATCGTTCAAAGAAAACGAACTGGAAGATGCGGAGCAGGAATTAAAACTGCTGAGCAATGCAGAGAATATTGCAACGGTACTTTCAGAATCGGTACAGTTTTTAAAACAAGGTGAAACACCTGTGGTGCAACAGTTGAAAATTGTATTGCAACGTTTACAGCAATATAAAGATATGCATGCTGATCTTTTAGCCATCAGCGACCGTTTACAATCGGCACAAATTGAACTGAGTGATATTGCATCGGAGCTCGATCATTTGCAAAACAGCATAAGCATTGATGAAGAAAGAATGCAGCAGTTGAATGACCGTTTAGAGCTTGGTTATAAGCTGCAGAAAAAACACAATCTGCATTCTACCAATGAACTACTGAGTTTGCTTGAGCAACTGCAACAGCAGCAGCAATCAGTTGCTGATCTCGGTAACAGCATTGCAGCAAAAGAAAAAGAAGCAGCTGCACAACAGCAACAGTTAAATAAAGAAGCTGCTGTTATTCATGAACAGCGAAAAAAACATATTGAACCGTTTACACGCCAGGTAAATGAATTGCTTAGTCGTGTGGGCATGCCCAATGCAAGACTGAAAGTTGAGCTTACAACAACTTCACTTTATCATTACGGTACAGACAGCATCAACTTTTTATTTGATGCAAATAAGAGTAACCGCTTTGAGCCGATTAGTAAAGTTGCCAGTGGTGGTGAATTGAGCAGGCTGATGCTTTGCATTAAATCGCTGGTTGCTGAAAAAATTTCTTTATCAACCATGTTATTTGATGAAATTGATACAGGCATCAGTGGTGAAGCTGCAAAACAAGTAGGCATCCTGTTAAAAGAATTGGCTGACAGGCAACAAGTGATCACCATTACACATCTGCCACAAATTGCTGCAAAAGCAACAGCGCATTATTTTGTGTACAAACAGGAAGAGAAATCAGTGATCAAAACAAAAATCCGCTTGTTGAATAAAGAAGAGCAAATTGAAACCGTTGCAAAAATGCTGAGCGGTGAAAAACCAACCGACTCATCGTTGGTTACTGCAAAAGAAATGGTGATGGGTTAAACCTATCGACTATTGCATATCCGCCTTTGCTTCATCAATCCTTCTTGTACGGTATTTCTTGGGCGACATGCCAATGATGGTTCGGAAACGCTTGGAGAAGTAATAGGGATCATCAAAGCCCATACTAAACGCAATATCTTTAATGGAACGGTCGCTGAAATCTAATTGCTGACAAGCCTTCTGCATTTTCATCTGCAAAAAATAATCAATCGGCGCATACCCTGTTTTTTGTTTGAACAGGTTTGAAAATCTCGATACAGAATAATTGTATTGTTTACTCAGATTGTTGAGCGAAATATTATTATTGATATGTTCCTGCATAAAGAGGATAGCACTGTCCACACAATCGATCTTATCAGTGTTTGTACCTGCATAGTGTCTTGAATTGTAAACAAACAAGGTAAGAAAATGCGACAAGCACATGTTTGCAAACAACAGGTTATCGATACTGTACCCTAATTCAAGTGTTTTATAAATTTTGGTGAAGATGGGAAGGATGTCGCCGTTATTTTTTACATACACCGGTTTAAAATGTTTCTGCACTTCCTGTACTTCGTTAAACTGCGGTAACGAATCACCACCAAAATGGATCCAGTAAATGGTCCATGGATGATCGGGGCTGCTGCCGTATGCATGTTCCGTATTTTGTGGCAGAATAAAGAATTCGTTTGGGCCCACTTCATGCCGCTGCTTACCTACCTGGAAAAAACCATGCCCATCTACACAGTAAAACAAAAAGTTTTCTGGCAATCCCTTTTTTCTATAAGTATAATGATCTTTTGCTTTTGGATAGTAGCCAATCGAGCAAACATGCAAGTGCTTAAGCAATGAGTTGCCCAATACCCTAGATTTTAAAATGGTTTTGGGTATCTCTATCCGTTGCCGGCCGAGGCCATACCAGATATTCTTATGCGAACCTTCTTTATTTTCCTTCATCTCCTTCATGTGCAAGCCGATAACTGACAGGAAAATTACTAAAAAGATTATTGTGAACACTACCATCCATAAACCTTTGCATTGTTCATGTAAGTGCATGACGGGTAACCAAACGAAAACGTTACATTCGTTTACTTAAGATATCTATTGCCATGATAAAGAATATAACCCTCATTCGCCCTTTGCTTATCGTGTTTTTATTGCAACTCTCAGTTGCGAAAGCCGCCATCAAACTTCCTTATTTTTTCAGTGATAACATGGTACTGCAACAACAAACCGATGCTGCTATCTGGGGTTGGGCAAGTGCAGGAAGTAATGTTCAGGTAACTACTTCCTGGAATAAGACTAAATACTCAACTAAGGCAGATGCAAGTGGTAAATGGAAATTAAAAGTAAAAACGCCAGTTGCCGGCGGCCCTTACAGCATTACAATCAGCGATGGCTCACCTGTTACATTGAAGAATATATTGATTGGTGAAGTATGGCTCTGCAGCGGACAAAGTAATATGGAAATGCCGATGAAGGGCTATCGGGATCAGCCGATACTTGGTGCTAATGATGCTGTTTTCAATTCAGCAAATGACCAGATACGTTTGTATACTGTACCACGTTCCGTACAACGAACAGCGCAGGATACAACAAAAGCTTCTCCCTGGAAATTGGCAGAACCTGAAGCTGTCAGCAATTTCAGTGCAACTGCTTATTATTTTGGAAAGATGCTTCATGATAAATTAAAAGTGCCAATTGGTTTGGTGAACATCAGCTACGGCGGATCACCGGTTGAAGCATTTATGAATGCAGAAGCATTAAAACAATTTCCAGAATTAAAAGTGCCATCACCAACCGACACTGCACGATTGAATAACCGTACGCCAACTGTTTTATACAACGGCATGCTGAAACCGTTTCTTGGTTACAGCATCAAAGGTTGTCTTTGGTACCAGGGCGAAAGCAACAATGATCGTCCGGCACAATACGAAACATTGTTCCCTGCATTTGTAAAACAAATTCGTGAACAAAGTACACAGGGCGATTTTCCTTTTTACTATTGCCAGATAGCACCTTTTAATTATAACAACTACGCAGCGGTAAATGTGGTGAATAACAACTCGGCTTATTTAAGGGATGCACAACGAAAAGCATTAGCAAAAATTCCTAACAGTGGCATGGCTGTGTTAATGGATATTGGTGAAGAGTTTAATATTCACCCGATGGATAAATTAACCGGCAGCAAACGTTTGGCATATATGGCCTTGGCAAAAACATACGGACTGAAAGGCTTTGGATATGAAAGTCCCTCTTATGAATCTATGACGGTAAGTGGCAATATCGTTACCATTAAATTCAGCGGTGCACCAAACGGCTTAACTGCATATGGTAAAACATTATTGTTGTTTGAAGTGGCAGGTGCCAATAAAGTTTTCCGTCCGGCTAAAGCATTGATCAGTGGAGGAGCAATTATCGTTTCATCTCCCGATGTGAAAGAGCCGGTTGCTGTTCGTTATGCGTTTAAAGACTTTGTCGTGGGTGATTTGTTTAGTACGGAAGGATTTCCGGTGAGCAGTTTCAGGAGCGATGATTGGTGATGTTGAACCACGGAGCCACGGAGGTGCAGAGCTTTTTCTTTGTGTACTTCGTGAAAACCTTTGTGTTCTTTGCGCTACTATTTGTTTCACAAAGAACACGAAGGAAGAACAAAGTAAACGGAGATTCTATTTTAAAAATATCTCCACATCCTTCTTTCGCTCTTCCGGCAGCACAATCAACTTTACAAGCTTTCCATCTTTCAACTCTGCTTCAACAGTTGTGTTAGATAGTGCATGCAATTTAAAGTGTACATCTTTTTCTTTTGGCCATGCAGGAAATAACAGGATGCGTTGACCATCTGTTTGTAACAACATTTCCTGCAAACCGATCATGCCACTGCCACCCCAGTTATGATCGGGCACCCAATCGAACCCCGGTCCCCAGAAAGCAGGGAAACGACGTTCACTGTTTTGCAGCTTCAAAGAAGTTAACCGCCATGCTTCTTCGGTTAGCCCTAACCGTGCAGCCCAGATATTATCCTGCTTCCAACCAATATGACTACGGAATTTGATAACTGATGTATCGTAGTGCCATGTGTTCAATGCTGTATCTAAGCCCGGTTTGCCGATGCCAAATACTCCCCAGGGAAATACAGGATACAACTGTGGTGATTCGGTATTGTTGATGCGCTCCCATGTTTTTGCAGGAGCGATGGTTGTATGGCCGTTATGGTTTCCATAACTGAGAACAGGGATACGCTTTGATAAACTATCTATTTGCAATCGTTGTTTGTCGCCGATATATTGAGCAGGCAATGAGAGTAAATGTTTAGTGATGGTTTGCAACGCAGCAATTGTTGTAGCAGAATTATTCGCCATCTTAAACGTTTCCGCAGCACTGCCCGGATATAACACCAGTTGTCCATTGCCATCGAGCGCCTTCGCTCCTCTTTGTTTGGCGAGATATTGATAATGCTCATCAAAGAATTGCAGACAACTGATAATGAAAGGAATTTTATCGCTGATATCCTTACCGGTATACTCAGCTTCCTGCAACATCATCAAACAAAATTCAAACACCGTATCCCATTCATATTCGAGCCACGCATTATACTCAACTCCTTTATCAAAATAATCAGGACGTTTGGTTCCATATTCTGCATAGTTGGGCAAGCCAAAGTTTTCCATCTGTTCGGTAAAGCAGGCGCCTGCATGATTCCAATAAACTTTCGTTCTTAACTCTGCATTTTTTTGCAGACGCAAATAAAAGTTGAGTTGTGGTTGCAGCAGATCCCAATCGCCACTCTTGATCATTGGAAAATAAACCAGGCGTTGATTTTGTGCAGTGTGCAAGCCTCCGCCCCAATTACGGTAATCAGGTGTCAGACCTTTGTTGATGGTATCGGTATAAATAGGATCAACAGTCAACAATCCTCCATTGAATTTTGTTGGCCATGCTCCCTTTGCATTACAGGCAAGCATGTAACGGAAGAGTTGATAATTACGGCCAACTTCCCATGAACGTTTATCCTTTTGTTCCGGATCAACAGTAATAAAACTCCTGCTCCAGAATTGTTTCCACCATTGTTGCGATTTCTGAAAAGCAGTTTTGTCTGTTTTTACTTTTTGTTGCAGCGAATCAAGTGATTGTTTCCAGGTAGCAATATCTGTAGCCTGCGCATTGTGCAAGGCGAGTTGTAATGCATGTCGCTTTGCAGCCGATTTACTTTTTAATTTCCATGCCTTGAAATCAGTACTCGCATACCAACCGGTATCTATTCCTGCTGGTATAAAATTCTTTCCGCTGAATGATCCACCAAATACCAGTTGTTTGATCGGATTGTACAACTGTTCTTTCACCGATTCCATTCCCTGCTGCTTCACCACTGCATCAAAAATAGTTTCGCTGTTGTTGTGATGATAAAACAAAACTTCATTCTTGTTGAAATCGATCACATCTTTTTTGTACACATTGTTCTTTGGTGCTCCCCATTTCCAGGAGTTACCCCAATTTTCACGAGTGGTTATTATACGATCACGATAGCGCCAGCTTTCGTAAGCTGCTTCAACGTTTATTTTTTTGTTGCTGCGTATATCAATATGCGCAACCGGGTTAAACACATCGGTCCATATTTTTATTGTTGCTTTAGTTCCGTTGTGTTCACTTTCAACTGATACGTATCCCTGCTGCAAATGCAATTGTTGTTTAAAAACATTTCCGGCAAACGGATTCGGAAACAATTTCACTCTTATTCTTCCCGTTTTCATCAACGCATTTTTCTCATCAAAGTTGCCGCTGCGTGCAACATAAATAAACAGCTCACCATTCTCCACCCATACATTCATGCCAATATCCCCAGCACCGCATGGCATGGACTCGGATGCGTTGTTGCTTTGCGTAGTCCAGATGACATCATTGTTCTGTTGTGCACTAAGCGTAACAGAACTTGTAATAAAAAGAGAAAGTATAAATGCCTTCATTTGATTTATCTCACAACTAATTTAATCCTACCAACAATACCTGCTGGCAACAACGATTTTCCTTTCAAACGGAAAGGCGCTGTTGTCCATGTAACTCTCTTTTCCTGTGGTAACAGCTCATCACCTATTAAACGGTTATGCCAGGTGTTGGTAACAGCTATTTCGATGGTATTTGTTCCTTGTTTCAATGCTTTGGTTACATTAAGCGAATAAGGAAAGGTCCACACAGTACCACACTCAATACCGTTTAGTTTTACTGTGGCAATATTGTACAATGAATCAATCTCCAAATAAACAGGTCGGTTTGTAACGCCATCTTTCCACTCAAATGTCCTTGAATAAACAGCAGTGCCGGAATAGTACTTAATGGTTGAATCAACAGACATTGTCCAGCTTTTCAGTTCTGTTGCTTCAACCGGCATAGACGGGCCACCTGCTTTTGGATCAAATTGAATTTTCCAGTCTGTAGAATTAAAAGCCACTTCCGACTCTTTTGTAATACCATCCGAAAGTTGTTTTGCCTTTGTTTCTTTTGTTTTTCTGAATACAAGAAAATAAGCATCACCTGGAGCCATCCCTATTCCAAATTTGCTATTACCGCCCAAAAAACTATAATCCAGAATTTCACCGGTTACAGGATTCCAATGCTCTGCATGATCATATTGCCCAACTCCGAATTTGATTTTAAAATTTTGAATGCTGTCACTTTGATTGGAAAGGAAATAGATCTCCGCATCTTTTGTTGTGCGATGTGTCCATGCAATGGTATGCTCATCATTATCTTCAATGGTAACATCTCTCTTCACACCCAGCTTTTCAAACGAACTTTCCATATAAGGTGCTGTCACTACATTCTTCTTATTGCCAAACAACTTTATCCATTGTCGATCCACAATCATCATTGCTCCTGCACTTGCCAGTTGTAGTAATTTCTTCTGCACAGCAACACTCATGGTTGGATTTGGATTCATCAACATTTTTCCCGGTATCACCAATACGCCATAGCTTGCTCCGCCGGGCAATACCACTCTTCCATTCTTCACCTGCATCATCATCAACGCATCAGGATTAAATGAATCATACGTATATCCATTCAACGGATCGATCCAGTCTTCCGGATCAGCCTTGTTTGCTGAATGTGTTACGCCATCCGGTATTTGTCGCAATGGCTGATTTTTATTTTCTAATCTTTTCTTCTCTGCTTCCACTCTTTCTTTTCCGAAAATACCGGGCAATGTGTTCACTAAACGATCAGGCAAGATCGAACGTCGTGGGATTTCTTCACCAGTGAACACAGCAACATCCACAACAGGATCGCCTAACTGCAAGAGTGATTGACATCTTGTTAAATAATCGATCCATGCTTTGCTTTGTTTGAACCATGTTTGATCACGTTGAAAATACAAACCCACACCATCCAACGTCATCCCCGGTTTTTTATCGAGCCACGGATTATGTGTAAACACATGCATCACCATTTTATTAATACCTAATGCAAAGTTGCGGTCACCAAGCGCTTTTAAATTGCCGGGATGTTCGCCCCAGTTCATACGCACAGATGTAAACGATTCGGATTGAATAATTTTCTTACCATAGATATGTGCACCACTGATAGCATCACGCATATCATTGGGTTTATCATGAGTTGGACTGTTCAGCCAAAACTCGCCCATTGGCAGATCAGTATGTTTATAATGCATCAACCCATCACTTACCATCGTTGGTGCAATCGCTTCTGCACTTATAACACAACCCAATGCATGTGCTTCTTTTTTCAGCGTGGTGTAAAACACATTATTCACCAATTCAGCAATGGTTGTGCGCACATCATGCAACACTTTTTCTGACTTCACTGCATTTTCAACCGGCACGCCAGCCATCACCAACAGGTAAGACATCAGATCGTATCCTCTTCTTTTCTTAAACTCATTTGCAAAGTTTGCACCCCAGTTCTGACTGCCACATTCCCAACTATCCACATGAAATACCTTCAACACTTGTTTTGCTAAAGCAGTATCCTGTGCAAATGCCTTTCCAAACCAATTATCGAATTGCAGTTTTACTGCTGAAGCATTAAATTTGTCAACTTCTAAACCCAAGCCTGCACCACCAGTATAGTTTGTATGTCCTGTTGATGTATGACCAATACGAACGATCACCCAGTTACCTGCAGGAGCTGTCCAGTTGAGGTTTCCATCTGCATCCATCTTAGCAGTCAAGTTGATGATTTTCTTCATCGGTATGGCCATTGCATCCGTCACTTGTTCTTTAGTTGTTGTTTCACTGATGCGCCATACCGAACCATTCTTTGATTCGTATTGATTGATCACCGGTTCATCACTCAAATAAATACCGATCGCTTTTAATGATGGTTTCCATTTGGCAGCATCAAGATCTTCTGAACCGGGCTCACTTCCTTCTTTCTCATACAAAAAACGAAAGTATTTTGCAGTGACTTCTGGAATGGCATGTGTAACATCTTCATCAGCATCCTGCCAGCCATGACGTGGCGCTTGTAACTGCATATGCTTTCTGAACACAACACCATCATCGCTCACGAGAACGGATAAACGATGTGCCTGGTAAGAATTACCGCCGGTCTTTATACGGATGGAGCGACAGGTAAATGCTTTGGGATATTTGTATTGAATCCAGCAACTGCTGTCGCTTTTAAAACTTTGATTATTACTTCCCTGGAACGAAAGAAAAGATGCCCTGATGCCATTACTGGTACTAACAGATGGCACCAAAACAACTTCTGAAAACGCAGCATTGCTTACAGCAGGGTAAGCATACACAGCAATGTCTTTATAATAATCTTCTTTGCCTTCGGGTTCTGAAAGATTAATTTTTTCGTTTGAACTACCAGCAACATAAGTTTTAGTCCACACCAATTTCTGCATCGAAAGTTCGGGTGTGATCCATGGACCACCAGCCAATGCAAACCCATCGCTCACGTGCATCCCTAACTGCAGACCCAAACGTTTAGCTTCCTGCATGGAGAACTTAACCATCGCCCACCACTCAGGAGATAATTGCCGAACGGTTGGCTGAAAAGGAATTTCATGCAGCGTATCCTTGATGGGCATTAAGTATGCACCACCAATACCCACTTCTTTCATTGCTTCCAGATCAGCAGTGATGCCTTCTTTGGAAACAGCTCCATGCATCCAGTACCAGAATACCCAGGGTTTTGCAGATTGAGGCGGATTTAAAAACCGTTTCTCAATTTCACTTGCTTTGTTTTGTTGCGCAAACAGGTTATTCACCAAAGCAAGGCTCAGCACATACAGCAAACAATATTTATAAAAACACTTCATGTAATGTCAACTTGTTTCATGCAGCGATCGCAACGAATAAAAGAAACAACCAATTACTCTGCTCCTTTGCGTTCTCTGCGGGAAAAACTAAAACTGCAATTTACTCTTTCCTTTGTCAACCGAAGTAGCCACCGCAATTCCACGATGATCTTTGTTATCAACGGCACAATAGAAATGATAAACGACGCCTTTCCATTTCACCACAAAACTCTTGTGTGCATATTTTGCATCATAGGGCTCAGATGATTTGATGAGATCCTCTCCCTTCCAGTCCGTCCAGTTCACCAGATCATAACTGCAAGCGAACCGGTTGAAGGTTTCTTTTGGTCTACTTTCCCAGAATGCTCCAAAATAAAACATCACCCACACATCATTTACTTTCTGTATCACTGCATCACCGGTAATACCAACGCCATGCTCCATTACGGGATCAGCATTGAAACGTTTCCAGTTCACCATATCATCACTAACAGCCATACCTATCCGTTCGAACCAACGCCACTTCGGTTTGTTACCGCTGCTGTCGCCATTGGCATTATAGTACATGATGAATTCGCTGCCAAGTGTTTTATTCTTATCACGAATGATCGTGCTTTTATACAGCTTGCGGTTTTCCCACCAGCGAACATCCGGATCTTTTGAGGTGAAAAGAGGTTTTTCTAAACGCTGCCATTCATGCGGTATGGTTGGATCTTTAGTTGTAAAAGCCATTCCAATACTTAAGTCGCCGGCTTCATAGCCTTTTACTGCGCCTCCGAAGTATGACATCCAGTATTTGCCTTTGTATTTCTTCAATTTATAGTTTCCGCCCCATTTATTATTTTGCAGAGCGATATACCCGGCCCGTTGATTGCCATCCCACTTTGTGGTATCACCAAACGACATTACGCGACCAAGAGTTTGCCAGTTTAAAAGGTCCTTGCTTTTAGAAAGCCATGTTTCGTAACCGCGACCATCAAAAATCACATAGGTCATGTACCAGTTTTTGCCTTTTCGGAACACGCTGGGGCAATCCATTTTTTTTGAATTATTATCAGGAACGATGATAAGGCCGTATTTGTAAGGCGTTTTTACTTCGTTGTAAATTGCCTGCATTTCAGATTGAGAAACCTGATTCTTTTGCTGAGCGAAAGAGTTTGAAGAGACAGTTATTATAACAAGAGCTAACAAGCAAGCAATTCGCTTTAATGGCTGGTGGGGACACCAGCAATGGGAAAAAATCCGCCCCACCTGGTCAGAATTCTCCCTATGGTCGAAATTACAAACGCTCATATTAAACTCCATACTAATGCCTATTTCAATTACTTACTGTAAACTTGTAATCACCAGAACCAACTTCTATTATTGCTCTGCCATCTTTATATTTT
>JAKFDY010000474.1:0-15637 GCA_036675885.1 Lacibacter sp.
CGCACAAGGCGATGCTGCATTTGCTGATTATTCAATTAACCTTGGCTGCACAGTAAAATTCTAATTGTTACTAAAGACAACAGTTTGTATAAAACAATCATCAAATGAAATTGACTACAAAATTAGTATGCGTAATGTTGCTGTGTATTGCAGTAAAACATTCATCGGCCCAAACAGATCTTGATGCAATTATGATGGAGAAGAATGCATTTTGTGTTGGTCCGGGTTATTCATACAGCAGCTGGAAAAATTATTGGGAAGGAACAAAGAAAAGAGAGAACCTCAATCTTGGAACAGTATCAACACAAATGTTTGCCGTAATGGGCAACTACGGTGTTTCCAATAAGCTGAATGTGTTGTTTAATGTGCCGTATGTTGTTACCAAAGCAAGTGCAGGAACATTAAGAGGCCAACGTGGCATGCAGGATCTCAGCCTGATGTTGAAGTACAGGGCCATCAATAAAAAGATCTACAATAATCGTATTGCTCTCATTGGTTTACTGGGCGGTTCCGTTCCACTTAGTAATTACACCGCTGACCTGTTGCCGTTATCTATCGGCTTGCAAAGCAAAACAGCCATGGCGAGATTGATGCTTGATTATTATTACGATAATAAATGGTTTGCAACAGCATCTGCCACTTATGTGTACCGGAGCAATGTTACACTCGATCGTGATTCGTATTATACAGATGAATTTGTTCTGTCGAATGAAGTGAACATGCCGAACGCAACCAGTTATAATATTCGTGCAGGTTACCGCACACAATGGATAATTGCAGAAGCGGTATTAAATAACTGGACAACAAAAGGTGGTTTTGATATTACACAAAACAATATGCCTTTTATCAGCAATCGCATGAATGCTACTTCACTTGGTGCAAACTTCAAATTTGTTTTTCGCAATAAACCGCAGCTTTCTTTAACAGGGGGAGCCAGCCAGGTAATTGCAGGAAGAAACGTGGGACAAAGCTTCAATGTAAACGGAGCTGTGTTTTATGTATTCGATCTCAATAAAAAAGAAAAAAAGAGTAAGACCGGAACAAATTGATTTAACACAAGTAAAAACGAAAGTATGTACATCAACATAAAACAAATTACTGCTGTAGTATTACTGTCTGTTACAGTTGCATCTTGCAGTAAAGAAATTACAGAACGAACTAAGAATGCACCTGCATTAAACCCTGCAAACATTGATATTAATGCAGGTACATGGAAACCTGTGTTGCTTACAACTCCCAATGAATTTGCTGTGGCGGCACCCGGTGCAGCAAGTGGCCCCGGTTATACAGCCGAGATCAACGAGATCAAGAGCTTCCAGAAATCAATGACAGGTGCACAGAAAGAACGCATGAAGTATTGGGGTGCAGGCGCAGTATTACGCTGGAATGAAATTATGCGGGGACTGGTGGCGAAATATAATCTGCCGCCATATCAAAATCCGGATGGCACCTATCCTGTGCCTGATGCAAACAATCCATTTAATAATCCGCAGTTCCCGTTTGCGAATCCACCTTATGCATCACGAGCATACGCTTATGTAAGCGCTGCACAATACGATGCGTTGGTGGCAGCATGGCATTATAAAAAATTATATAACCGTTCAGCACCTTACAAGATCAACAATACCATTACAACGTTGTTGCTGCAAACTGATCTGCCATCTTACCCAAGTGAAGATGCAGCTGTTGTTGGGGTAATGGTCGAAATGTTGAAATTGTTTTTCCCCGGTGAGCAGGCCGCTATTCAACAACTCGCAACCGAGCATAAGAATGCAAGAATTATGGCGGGTATGAATGTGCGGAGTGATATTGAAGCGGGTGAAGCATTAGGCAGATTAGTTGCACAGAAATTTGTTACACGTGCAAGAGGCGACAGAGCCGGTGCTGCTGTTGGTAATGCAACATTATGGCAACAAATGGAAACGCAAACAGCTGCAACAGGTGAAACACCATGGATCAGTTTGGAATCACCAAAGCGCCCACCAATGTTGCCATTATTTGGCCGTGTGCGCACATGGTTGTTCGATTCGTTAACGATGGTAACAAGTATTCGTCCCGGGCCACCACCATCAACTAAATCAGAAAAGTTTAAACAGGAAGTGGCAGAAGTATTGCATTACAGTAAAAATGCAACAAGAGAAGAATTGGCTAAAGTCCATTATTGGGCCGATGGCTTGGCAACACATACACCTCCCGGTCACTGGAATGCAATAGCTGCTGATGATTTTATTGGTCAACGTTTCAGTGAAGTGCGTTGGGCACGTAACATGGCTTTGTTGAATATGAGTATGATGGATGCAGCTATTGCCTGCTGGGATGCAAAGTTCTTTTATTTCAATCCACGCCCTTCGCAGGTAGATCCTGAAATAAAAACATGGACAGGCTTGCCCAATTTTCCAAGTTACACAAGCGGACACTCTACATTCAGCGGAGCAGCTGCTACAATTCTTGGTCGTATTATACCGGCACGTAAAACAGCTTATGATGCTATGGCACGAGAAGCATCGCTTTCAAGATTATACGGCGCCATCCATTACAGAAGCGATTGTGAAGAAGGTTTGAAATGTGGCAATGTAATTGGTGGTTACGCTATTGCACGTGCCAATATTGATGGGGCGGATTAATCATGCTTTTTTATTTTTAATCAGTAGTATAAATTGTCCCTCCCCTGTTTTAACAGGGGAGGCTGTTTTTTAAATCAACAATCAATCATATGAAATTGCTTTTTTGGTTTGCTGTTATTGGTTTGATCTTGTTTGAAGTGTGCAATGTATATTTCATTATGCCTATGCCCGGCAGTCAGCGGATGAACAGTATTGATGTTGCTTACTTTTTATACAGCTATCGCTGGTATTTCAGATTATTATTTGCAGGTTTATTATTACTTGGTTTATTAAAAAGCAAATGGAAAAGAAAATGGACACTGGCTATTCCAATTGCTTTGTTAGCAATCGTGATCTACATGGCCAATTTTAAAATGGCAGCCGATGCAATGTTTCAACAACCTAAACAGATCATATTTACAAATGTTGCTGATAATAAAGTTGACAGCAACCGGTTGATAATCGGCATTGAAATTAATGGGGAAGCAAAAGCTTATGCTGTTCAATACATGGGTTATCATCATCATCTGCAGGATACTGTTGGAGGCAAAGCAATATTAGTAACGTATTGCACTGTATGCAGAACTGGCCGTGTGTTTGAACCGATGGTAAATGGTAAACATGAACTGTTTCGTTTAGTTGGTATGGATCATTTCAATGCAATGCTTGAAGACAAAACAACTAAAAGCTGGTGGCGGCAGGCAACAGGCGAAGCAATTGCAGGTGAACTAAAGGGTATGAAGTTGAAAGAAGTGTTGAGCAAACAAACATCATTAGATAAATGGATGCAGTTGCATCCGCAAACAAGTATTCTCCAGGCTGATCCTGCATTCACAAAGCAATACGACACTTCATTCAAGTATGAAAGCGGAAAAAGTAAAAGTAAACTTACTGGAACAGATAGTCTTTCCTGGAAAGATAAATCATGGGTTGTTGGAATAAGGATTGGTAATAAAGCAAAAGCTTATGATTGGAACCGTTTAAAAAAAGAACGCATCATTCATGATACTTTTAGCCAAACAGCAATTCTTCTGCTTCTTGCGAAAGATGATAAAAGTTTTTTTGCATTTGAACGTCCTTCTTATAATGCTGTTTTTTTAATGAGCAATGATACAATTGTGCTTGGCAATAATCATTTTCGTATTAATGGAACAGGTATTGATACAACTCTCAACTTAAAACCGGTCGTGGCATACCAGGAGTTCTGGCATAGTTGGCGTACATTTCAACCACAAACGCTGAAATAAAAAGTAGATATTACAATTATAATACGGCTGCAGTGATCAATGATTTCTGCGGCCGTTTTTCTTTTTGCCTGCAGGATGAAGAAAAAATTTACCTTTAACCAACTAACGATTAAGAATAATTCGATTCCAAAGATTATTGCATGCAGCAAAGTACACTAAAAAAACTGTCCGAAGCCCTTGGTATCAGTATCTCAACTGTATCACGTGCATTAAAAGATCATCCGGATATTTCTGCAGCGACTAAACTCAAAGTAAAGGAACTGGCAGAGGCAATGGAGTATGAACCCAACAGTTATGCGGTGCAGTTGCGCACAAGACAAAGCAATGTATTGGGTTTGCTTGTACCATCGATCGATAATTTTTTTTACGATTCATTTATTGCTGCGGTTGAAGATGAAGCACGTAAGTTTGGATATTCGGTAATGATTATGCAATCGAGAGACAGTGTAGAAATCGAAACAGCCAATCTCAACATCTTCCGCAAAAATATGGCGATGGGCGTTTTTGCAACAGTATCAATTGCCACGGATGATATGGCACCTTTTCATAAACTCGAAGACCTGAAAATACCGGTCATCTTTTTTGATCGTGTGCCGGAAGAAAAAGGTTTTCATACCGTTTGTTTGTCAGATGCTGATGCTGCAAGACTTGCTGCCGAAGCCATCATTGAAAAGAAGAAAAAAAATGTGTTGGCATTGTTTGGTCATCCGCACTTAAGTATTTCAAGAGTGCGTAGTAAAACGTTTGTTGATACATTCAAACAGCAATTACCTTCTGCTAATATAACAGTTGATTTTCCTGAACAACCGGAACCTTCAAAAGAAATTGCATTAAAGGCATTGCAATCAGCAAATCCACCTGATGTTATTTTCTGCATGGGTGATCTTATTTTAATTGGTGTGATGCGTGCAATACATGAACTTAATTTAAAAGTACCGGAAGATGTTGCTGTCATCAGTATCAGCAATGGCTTTATTCCAACCATGTATAACCCTGTAATTACTTATGTTGAAACAAGTGGTTACAAACTTGGTAAACTCTCTTTTTCTCAAATGCTGGGCCGTTTAAAAGGTGAAGAAGTTTCCGAAAACGTTTGCGTTGAATCAATACTTGTAAAAGGCGGCTCTTTATAGTGAAAATGCTTTGGTAAGTGATAGGTAACGGGTATATTTAATTACACGTTTCATTTACTTGCCATGACCAACCTCCGCATTAAGATATCTCTGTTCCTTAATTATTTTGTTTTTGCTATTCTGCTTAACAGTGTAGGTACTGTTATATTACAGGTGCAGGCAAACTTTGATGTTTCAAAAGGTTCGGCCAGTGTGCTTGAAGCTTTTAAAGATCTTAGTATTGCTATCACTTCTTTTCTTATTGCTTCTTATGTAAATAAGATCGGCTATAAAAAAACGATGCTCATTTCGCTGGGGTTGATTACTGTAATGTGTTTGATCATTCCATCGGTGAGTAGCTTTTTTATGACGAAGATGTTATTTGCTGCTGCAGGTGTAGGTTTTGCATTGATCAAGGTTAGTGTGTTTGCAACAATCGGACTTGTTACCAAGTCAAAGAATGAACACCTGAGCTTCATGAATTTCCTCGAATCATTTTTTATGGTTGGGGTATTAACAGGTTATTTCCTGTTTGCATCAATGGTTGATAACAATGACCTGAAATCAACTACCTGGTTCAATACGTATTATATATTAGGTGGACTGGCAGTTGTTGCATTTCTTTTGTTACTCACTACAAAACTTGATGAATCGAGTATCAAGGAAGCAGAACAATCAAAATCGGCATCTGATGATTTTGTGGAAATGCTTAAACTCGTTTTATTGCCGCTTGTACTTGTGTTTATATTCAGTGCATTCTTTTATGTATTGATCGAACAAAGTATTATGAGTTGGTTACCTACGTTCAATAAAGATGTGCTGCAACTTTCTACAAGCCTGAGTATACAAATGGCGAGCATCTTATCAGCATCCATTGCATTGGGTCGTTTTCTTGCGGGGTTGATATTAAGAAAAGCAGATTGGCTGATTGTATTAGTTGTTTGCCTGCTTGCTGCCGGCTCATTGGTTTTACTTGCTGTTCCGTTAACAAAGAATATTACAGGCATAACAGTGAATAGTTTGGCCGATGTTCCGCTGGTGGCATTCATCTTTCCATTGATGGGTTTATTTCTTGCACCAATTTATCCTGCCATCAACTCTGTTATATTAAGTAACCTTCCTGCATACCGTCATGGATCAATGAGTGGATTAATTGTTGTGTTTTCGGCATTGGGTGGTTCAACAGGCTCTATTATTACAGGAAATATTTTTGGTGCATATGGCGGACAAACTGCTTTCTATTTTTCATTAGTACCCATTTTTATTTTGATCGTGTTGCTATACGTGTTCAAACGGCTGCAGCCAAAAACAGGCGCAGTAGTTGATATAAAAATGAAAGGAGGGCATTGATCGTGAAACAGAAAGAAATCTTTGAACTAAGTCCTTTGTTTGAGGATGTGCAGATGCAACAGGTATTTGAAGATGGAAAAACATTTGTTGATTGCACGCCAAAACAACCGGCCGATATTATTCTTGCGGAGTACCAGCAGGAAAGATCACAGCCGGGATTCGATCTGCGCTCATTTGTAACAACACATTTTGATCTGCCACAGGTATTCGCCGGCGATTATCATACTAACACGCAGGAAACTGTAGTTGAGCATATTCATACGTTGTGGCAGGTACTCACGCGTAAACCTGATGCTGTGCAACGTGGTTCATTGATTCCATTACCGAATCCATACATTGTTCCAGGTGGTAGGTTTGGTGAAGTGTATTACTGGGACAGTTATTTCACTATGCTTGGTTTAAAAGAATCGGGTATGTATGAGATGATCGAAAACATGGTGAATAATTTTACGCATCTTATTCATACAATCGGGTTTATTCCTAATGGAAACCGCACTTATTATCTCGGACGATCGCAACCTCCTTTTTATGCGTTGATGGTTGAGTTAATGATGGAAATTAAAGGCGAAGCAATTCTTGCAAACTATCTTTCTGCGTTAGAAAAAGAATATCAATTCTGGATGATGGGTGCTGATGCAATTTCTGCTGAGCACCGTTTTGAAAAACATGTGGTGCTGATGGAAGAAGGTGAATTACTGAATCGCTATTGTGATGCATACCATACTGCCAGACCGGAATCATATTATGCAGATGTGGAGCTGATGCACGCAGCCAAGCAACCAACGGAAGCATTGTATGCACATTTACGTGCCGGTGCAGAATCGGGATGGGATTACAGTTGCAGATGGTTTAAAGCAGAAGATGATTTTGCTTCGATACATACCACAGAGATTATACCAGTTGATCTTAACTGTTTGCTGTTTCATTTAGAAGAAACCATTGCTGCAGCATATAAGTTGAAAGGGGATGAAAAAACTGCTGATAAGTATATAGAATTGGCAGCACAAAGAAAGCAGGCTATTCATCATTATTGCTGGAATGAAATGCAACAGTTCTTTACCGATTATGATAGTGCAAACCATGCGCAAAAGCAGATCAAAACGCTGGCAGCGGTTACTCCCTTGTTTTTTAAACTGGCCACGCAACAACAGGCAGATGTTGTGGCTGCTACATTAGATAAAGAATTTTTAAAAGACGGCGGATTAACAACTACGTTAAAAACAACAGGTCAGCAGTGGGATGCACCGAATGGCTGGGCACCTTTGCAATGGATGAGTGTAGTAGGTTTAGAAAATTACGGGCATACTCAACTTGCAGCAACAGTTGCCAAACGATGGATACAACTAAACACAGATGTTTATGAACGTACCGGTAAGTTGATGGAGAAATACAATGTTGTTGATACACATTTAGAAGCCGGTGGTGGTGAGTATGCAGGTCAGGATGGTTTTGGCTGGACGAATGGAGTTTTGTTAGCTTTGATGAAGAAATATGGTAACGTCTAGAATTCTATTCAATCAATGAAACAGCTCTTGACAATTTTATTTTTACTATTGTTGTTTAGTTGTTCTGAGAAAATATCTTCTGATGCAGAAGAATGTTATCGATTATGGTCGGGTATCAAACCTCCTAAAGAAATAAACGTATTAAACGGCAGTTATTGGCAGTCTGCACATTTTACAAAAGAGTACATATTATTTCTTGAGATTAAGGCGAATGATTACTGGAGTAAGCAATTTATTAAAGAGAACAAACTTGTTCCTGCTAACGATAAATGGGTAAAACCCAATAATACGCCATCTTGGTTTACGCCGCCCTATTCCTCCAGGCAATGGGAATTACCCGATCAGCAAACAGATTCAAGATATTTTGAGGATACAATTACAGGAAGATTCTTTTTGTATGAGATGCAGCTATAATTAATGAATTATTCACTCGACCATATAACAGGGTGTACACTCGACCTGACAGGTTAAGCCATTATCTGCTGCATCGAAAAAGAAATGCTATCAGTATAATTTTATTCAACCTGTCAGGTCTGCATAAATAGTTCAAATCAAAAGAGTCGGGCTTCTATCCTTCCAATAACACAAACCCATACGGATGCAATACCAAAAATTCATGATCCTGCCCCACCTCATAAGTTTTCCCACTCCAGTGATCAACTAATGTTGTTGGCGGATTCCCGTTTTCTTTAAATGCATACCAGGTTAAGTAAGCTGCTGCATTGCTGAAATTAAATACACAGAATAAGCGTTGCTCATCTTTGTGCCGAATGTAACCTGCTACATGAACGTTGTGTGGTGTAAGCCAAATGAGATTGCTGCGATCAGCTACAACAGGCAGCTGACCTCTTATTGCCAATAATTTTTTTGTAGCACTGAAAACAATTTCTTCAATTGTTCCTTTCTGTTTTGCTTTTTTATTCTTGTTCCAGTCAATAACCGGCCGATGCATCCAGCGGTTATCATAACTCTTGCCTTCATCCTGTAAATAGGAATAATCATTTGTATAACCAACTTCATCACCATAAAACAACATGGGCACACCACCAAGAAAGAAACTATGTGCCTGCATCATTAGTATTTTCTGGATCGAAAGATCGATCGCTGCTTTATCTTTTTTAATGATCGCTTTTTCCAATCCGCATAACGAAGCAAGCGATCCGCTGATGCGTGCATCACCTGTTTTTGGATTACTGGAAAACAATGCACCAATGGCAGGCGAGCCGGGATGAACACCTGAATAATATTCTTTCAGATACTTGCGGTGAGCATAAGAATTATAACCTGCCTGCTCAATCATACTGTCGTCATAACCCAAACCAATATCATCATGACAACGGGTGTAAGTGATCCATGAAGTGCCATAAGGTTTTTTCAGGAGCTCATGTTGTGCAGCCAGCATTACTTTGGTATCGCCTGTTGCAAGCATATCCCACTGCAACGCCATGTGTGTGGCATTGTATGCAAAATCACATTCACGTGCAGTATAGTTATCTGTACCAAAATATTTCATGATCTCTTTTGGTGCCACAATAGCTTCGCCCAACAACGCCATACCCGGTGATGCTACCTGCACGCATTGTTTAATTAAACGCAACAATGTATGCGCCTGTGATAAATTCTGACAGCTAGTGCCGAGTTGTTTCCAGATAAAGGCTGGCGCATCAATACGCAAAATATCTACACCGAGATTTGCATAAAAGAAAATGGTATCAAGCATTTCAATAAACACCAACGGGTTGGTATAATTCAGATCCCATTGATAATTATGAAATACTGTCATCACCCATTTATTGCACTCTTCAATGTAAGTAAAACTGCCGGGAGAACTTTCAGGAAATATTTCAGGCATTGTTTTGTCATATTGATCGGGCAAACTCCTGTCGTGATAGAAATAGAAGTAATCCTGGTATTTGCTTTCGCCGGCTTTTGCTTTTAATGCCCATTCATGCTTGTGAGATGTGTGATTGAGTACAATATCAATCATCAGGTACATGTTGCGTTTACGCATTTCTTCCTGTAAATGCAACAGATCTTCAAGTGAACCAAAACGTTCATCTACTTTCCTGAAATCAGAAACAGCATAACCACCATCACTTTCATTCGCCGGACTTTCAAATACCGGCATCAGGTGTAGAAAGTTAACACCGAGATTTTCGAAGTAGTCGAGTTTTGTTTCGAGATTTTTGATGTTGCCACAAAAACGATCAACATACAAACTCATGCCATTGATCCTGTTGCTGAGAAACCAATGTTCCTGCTCCAGCTTTTGTATATCCCGTTGCTTTAAAACCGAAGGGCGTTGCTTGTAGGCTTTGATGATTGTTTTGATCAACTCATCAAACAATGTTTCTGTGGCTGGATAATGCTCATACAGCTGCAGGTACAATTCAAAGATGGCGGAAGTATCTGCAAGAAACCGTGTATAAAACTGGTTGTCTTTTCCACCAACATCTACCTGATGTTCTTTGAGCAGCGCATTGATATGTTCATGAACTCCGAACGTGTACATAACCTTAATTGAAGATGTCGTTACTTAAATGTTTAAATGCTTCCATAGCGCCGAGATATTCACAGGTGCGTGCACCTGCTTTGTTTGCATTGCTGATGATGGTTTTCCAATCATCTGCTGTAAGCAGGTTGATCTGTTGTAAACTGTAATTCCGCAATTGGTACAACACTGCACCGGTAAATGCATCACCTGCCCCGGTTGTATCAACAGGTTGAACAGGAATGCTCGGAATGATAAATGTTTGGTTGTGTAAGCCAAGCATGGTACCATCTTTTCCAAGCGTAATGGCAAAAACAGCAGTTGTATTTTTGAGAAAGTAAGCAGCAGCTTCTTCCGTTGTTGATTTTTGCGATAACATGATCGCTTCTTCATCGCTCACTTTAAAGAAATGACAATGGCGTAAAAAATGCCAGGACTGAAGAATGAATGATTCAGTATTATCTCTGAACAAGAGGTGACGATAGTTGGGATCGAAACTTACAAAACAACCTTGACGCAATGAACGGGATAATAAATTGAGATAAGCGATATGTAACGGCCCTTGCAGAAAACCTGTAGCTGAACCAAAATGCACAATGGAATACTCAGCAAGATCAATCTTCTCAACATCTGCTTCGCTAAGTTCACCATCGGCGCCACGGTTGAAATAAAAATCACGCTCACCATTTTCCATGAGTGATACAAAGGCAAACGTGGTAAAACTGTTTTTATCCTGCAACATATGTTTGGTGTTAACAGCAAACTCTTTCATTACCTGTATAAGATGATCACCAAAGGGATCGGCACCAACTTTTGCTGAAAGATCAACCTCGCCACCTAATGCAGCAATGGCTGCGGCTACATTTGTAGGGGCACCGCCGGGCTTTTTTAAAAAATGTTCGCCCTGCGATAAAGAAGAACCTTTATCGGTACAGATCATATCAATTAGCGCTTCACCTATGCAAAGAATTTTCATGTCGAACTATAATTTAAAAATAGCTGCTTCATAAGGCCGCAGTTTACCGTTAGCCGGAGCTGTTGTATAATTATTGATCAGTACTTCTGCCTTACTTACATCAGCACCTGTTTTTACACTCACTTCTTTATTTCTGAAATTGAGCAACACTAAAAATTTATTCCCCTTTAATTCTCTTGTAAAAGCAAACACATCCGGGTTGTCAGCATCAACCAATGTAAACGCTCCGTAAATAAGTGTTTCATTTGCTTTCCGCAGATTGATCATTTTACGGAAATAATTCAGACAGCTGTTTGCATCTTTTTCTGCAGCAGCAACATTCACTGTCTTGTAGTTTGGATTTATTTTTAACCAAGGCGTGCCTGTTGTAAAACCAGCTCCTGTTGTGGTATCCCATTGCATGGGTGTGCGACCGTTATCACGGGAAGAAATTTTCATGCCTTCAAGAAAGCGTTTCAGATCGCCGCCCTTTGCTTTTACCTGCGCATAATTGGTGTGCAATTCCACATCATTATAATCCTCCACTTTATCAAACTTGATATTACTCATACCAATTTCATCACCAAAATAATAGTAGGGAGTTGCCCGCATGCTTAAAATAAACGTGGTTAACATTTTCGATGATAACTCTCTGTACTCTGGTGAATCATTTCCCCAACGTGTAACCATTCGTGGCTGATCATGATTACCAAGATACATGGTACCCCAGCCTTTTTCTGTAAATGCACTGTCCCATTTTTTGTAAATGCCTTTCCATTTCACCAGATCCCATCCATCGGGATCAGGCATTTTATATTCATTCGGCAAATAGCCAAAATCAATTGCTTCAAAGTTGTAAGCCATGTTTAATTCATTGCGGTCTTCATCAACAAACAGTTTTACACGAGGTACGTCGCCCATTGCTTCAGCAACTGTAACAAGTTTGTAAGGAGTTAATACTTCTTTATTCATTTCCTGTATGTACTCATGTAAATGCGGACCACTTGCATAATACAAGGTCCAGTTACCATTGTACTCCGCAGGGAGTGCAGGCCAGGTGGTATCTTTAGAAATGAACGCAAATGCATCCATGCGAAAACCATCTACTCCTTTCTTGCCCCAGAACTTCATCATGGTATAGATCTCTTTACGCAATGCTGGATTTTCCCAATTTAGATCGGGTTGAAAGTCGCCAAAGTAATGCAGGTAATAAGAGTTGGTTGGTTTGTTATATTCCCAGCCATAAGCTTTTTCATCAAATATGCTGAAACGGTAAGGTGGCTCACCTTTTTCTGCAGGCCACCAGTGAAAATAATTATAGTAGGGACTGTTGCGTGATTTGCTTGCTTCTTTAAACCACTTATGTTCATTACTGCAGTGATTGAGCACCAAATCCATCATTACCTTAATACCACGATCATGAAAACCTTTCAGCAGCACATCAAAATCATCCATTGTCCCGAACTGCTTCATGATGTTCTGATAATCGCTGATATCATAACCATTGTCTTTATTGGGCGATTCATAAACGGGATTTAACCACACTGCATCAATGCCGAGTGATTTGATATAATCCAATTTCGAGATGATGCCTTTCAGATCACCAATGCCATCACCATCGCTGTCTTTAAAACTGCGTGGATAAATTTGATGGACGACAGCTTCTTTCCACCACGTACGTTTGGTGCTGAGATCAGTTGTTTGCTCTTCTTTTGTTTCTTCATTATTGCACGACAAAAAGAGCAAGCAACTCAAAGCAATATAGAAACTGAATTTTTTCATACACTTGTTTTATAAACCCACTAATGCCCGCCACCACCCGTCAGCACCACATCTTCTGCAGGTTTATCTGATTTAATGAATAAAGTAAGTAACGCAGCTATCACCAGGAACACACCTGCAAATGCAATAGCATTACCCGGATCGTTATTCAAAAAATTCTTTAGGATAAAACCAAATGTTGTTGTTTGAATAAACATGGGTATAACGATCATCATATTAATAACACCCATATACACACCATAACGTTCTTTTGGAATTTTACTTACCACAATGAGATATGGAATACCCATCATACTTGCCCAGCCAATTCCAAAACCGGTAATGGCAGGAAACAACAAATATTTGTTTTCAATGAAAGGGAAGAATAATAAACCAACACCTGCCAGTATCAAACAACCAAAATGTACAAGCTTAGGTGAGTACTTTTTTGCAAAGTACACTAAACCGAATGCGCATAGGAACGTAACAATATTATACCAGCCATTTACGAGACCTGTCCAGCTTACAGCTTTTTCATACAACTCCGGATTTTGTTCAGGTGTTGTATTCCAGACTGATAAAGCAATACTCTTTGATGAATTTTGCCAATAGCAAAACAGAGCATACCACTGAAACAGATACACAAGCGCCAGTTGCCACATTACTTTGGGCATTTGGGTAATAGCATCTACAATTTCAATATTCTGTGCAAAGAGAATCTTTAGTGTGGGATGTTCTTCGGCATAATTCAATACACGACGCAGCAACCCTTTTACAAACAATGAAGGAATAAGTAAGATGGCAATGATGATGTAGGCAACTACAGTTGTAATGATGGAAAGAAAAAATTGTATAGCCGGGTGTGGCATTCCTTTGTTCTTTTCGTTGATGGCATTTAGCTCATCATTGCTTGGTGGTATTTCAGGCGTGGTGCGGATACTCCACCAGATAGAACCAATGGAACAAACTGCACCAAGAAAAAAAGAGGCAAACACCCATGTAGGAAGTTTACCTGTTTTACCAATAAAGATCAATGGGAAAATAAAGAGTGAAACATTTGCCAGTGTTTGACCGAAACCTGTAAAGAAACTCTGTGCCTGGAAGCCGGTAGGTTGTTGCGATGCATCTAATTTATCAGCAATGAATGCACGGTAAGGTTCCATGGCGGTGTTGTTACCTGCATCAAGTATCCAGAGTAAACCGGCAGCCATCCACAAGGCACTACTGAAAGGAAATAAAAATAATGCAACACTGCAGATCATTGCTCCAATAAAAAAATAGGGTGTGCGTCGGCCAAAACGAGGGTGCCATGTTTTATCGCTCAAGGCGCCAATAATGGGTTGAATAATTAAACCGGTAAGCGGTCCGGCTAAATTGAGCCAGGGAATTTCATCGGGCTTTGCACCTAAGAAATCGTAAATGGGATTTACAGCACTTTGCTGCAAACCAAAACTGTACTGAATGCCGAAGAAGCCAACATTCATATTAATGATCTGCCAAAAACTTAAATGGGGTTTGGAAATAGACATGTGCAGTTAGTTGGGTTGAGGCAATGGTTGGTTTAAATCTTTCATACAACTGCACGTGGCAGCAATCGTTATGAAGATAAACCAAGTTTTTTAAGCCTCTTTACTGCAAACGGTTGATGTTGGGAAATCGTAGGAGCCCGTCAGCGGCTCTAAGCCCTGACAGCGGTTAGTAATTACAAACGATAATGCTCTTTTAACCAATTGCAGGTACGCTTCACCGTTTCATCAATAGGCGTAAAACTGAAACCCGGCAACATCTGTTGCACTTTTGATGCGTCGTAGAAGGTTTTCACCTGTGCGGTGCTGGCTGTTTCTCTTGTGAGTAAGGGTTCTTTATTGCTGAACATGGCTTTGAGTGCTTCCATGCGCCATACAAGATTGCCCATCCATGGTTTTGCTAAACGTTGCGGTACACGAACACCAAATCCATCAGCAATTTTCGTAAACAAATCTTTAAAGCTAAGATGCCCGGCACTTAACAAAAAACGCTCAGAAGAAATATCGCTGTTCATTAAACGGATCATAACAGCAGCAACATCTTTTGCATCAACAAAGCCGGTACCGCCTTCGCTGTACCAGGGAAATTGACCATGTATTTTTTTGAAGATAGCAACAGAACCATTTTCCCAGTTCGATTCGCCAAGTATGACGGATGGATTTACAATGGCTGCATTCAAGCCTTCACCTATGCCACGCCATACTTCCATTTCGGATAAATATTTTGTTTTGCCGTAGTGTGAGTTGTTCGTCTCTTCGGTCCATTCTGTTTTTTCAGTAATAAGCTCGCCTTGCCGTAAACGGCCAACGGCTGCTACCGAACTCACATGAATGAACTTATCAATATTATTCTCCAGCGCCATGTTTACCATGTTGGCTGTGCCTTCAATATTGATCTTGTACATCTGCTCACGCCTGCTGCTGTGATATGATACAACTGCTGCACTGTGGTACACCTGTTCGCAATCCTGCATAATATCGCTGAGCAGATTTACATCGAGCACATCACCTTTTATCCATTCGATCTGTTGTTTTTCTTCTTCGCTCAACAATAGCGGCATCGAAGTGCGGTACAATGCTTTGATTG
>JAKFDY010000475.1:0-9220 GCA_036675885.1 Lacibacter sp.
TAGTTTACACAAAGACTAATGCCGAAAACAAGCCTCAATAATAAGAATGAAATGTTAAAAGCAGTGGCAGAATAGTTAATAGATAAGAGTTTCTTCATGTGTCCGTTGTAGTTTTAGCCGCAATGAAAAATGAGTCTGTCATTGCAGTTCGTTTCAAGAATATTGATTCCAGATTGCGAAATTAACGGAACATCAACTTTTATCCACAAAAATCTGGAATGGTGTTTGAAAGGAAAAGGACAATTTACCTTTAGCCCGACGAACGGACTTTAAGAGACAGGTTAAAATATTTACCAACGATGAACGTTTACCCGGCAATGAACAACCGCATTACTTACATTCTTTCGTTCCTGCTCTTGTGCTTTTCTGTGCAAGTGAATGCGCAGGTAACAGCAATTAATACCGATCCCAACGCAAAATTCAAACAGGCACAGGAGTATTTCTTAACTGATCAGTACAGTTTGGCCATGCCGCTGTTGCGTGAATTGAAACAGGAAGTACAAAGCTCCACCATCCTCAATGCCGGTATACAGGTACAGGAAATTGATTACTATCTTCTTGCTTGTGGTTTGCAACAAAACGATGAACGTGCGGTGCAGCCCAGCCGTGAATTTATTACCGTGGTGCATAACATGCCACGTACGCAGCAGTTGAGTTTTCATTTAGCGAATTATTATTTCCGCAAGCAACTGTTTACAGATGCATTGGAGTTTTATGAAAAAGCAGAGATCGCCAGCTTGAATAATGAACAGATATCTGAATCGAAATTCAGAATGGGGTATAGCTATTTTCATCTGAAACGTTATGCCCAGGCTAAGCCTTTGTTCAATACAATCCGGCAGATGCCTGATGATAAGCATTACCTCGATGCAAATTATTACTATGGTTTTCTAGCTTACAATGATAAACAATACAACGAAGCACTGGGTTGTTTTGAAAAAGTGAAAGATCATCCTGAGTATGGCAAGATCGTTCCGTTCTATATTGCTTCTATTTATTATTTCCGTGGAGAAAAAGATAAAGCGATCAAAATTGCAGAAGAAGCAGTGAAACGTCCGAATATTTTGTATGATCTTGAGATGAAACAACTGCTTGGCCATGCATATTTTGAAAAGAAAGACTACAAACGTGCACTTCCTTTACTGGAAGAATATGTAAACAAAGCAGAAAAAGTCACCCGCCAGGATTTGTATGAACTCAGTTACAGCTATTATCAGAATAATCAACTCACAAAGGCAATTGATGGTTTCAAACAGTTAAGTGGCAATGAAGATTCGCTTAGCCAAAGTGCTATGTATATGCTGGGTGATGCTTATCTGAAAACAAATCAGAAAGAAAATGCACGGAATGCATTTGCTTTCTGTGCTGCCAATAACAGTAACCAGCAACAGCGTGAAGTGTCTTTATTCAATTATGCAAAGCTTTCGTACGAGCTAGGTTATCAGGGTGTGGCCATCAGCGAATTTAAACGCTTCCTCAATGAATATCCACGCAGCACTTATAGTAATGAAGCAAAAGAATTGTTGGTTGGGTTGTTAACAGGTACCAGTAATTACAAAGATGCGATCTCATTAATGGAATCGTTGGTTGATCCATCAGAATCAACAAGGAAGTTATATCCACGTATGTTGTATGGTCGTGCTGCGGAGTTGATCAACGATGGTCAACTGAACAAAGCAGATGAACTGCTCGATAAAATTTTAAAAGACAAATACAATGCGCCTGTTCTTCCACTAACAAATTACTGGAAAGGAGAGATCGCTTACCGTAATGATCGTTTAGATGATGCCATTCGGTTTTACGATAAGTTTTTGCAAAGTGGAAACCCTGGCATGGGGGAAGCTACTGTGAAAGAAGCTAATTATAACATGGGCTATTGTTACCTGCGCAAAGAAAACTTTTTGGTAGCGCAGGGATTTTTTCAAAAAGTGGCAGGTCGGGTAGCACTTAACTCAGCGCCAATTGACCAGGATGCTCATATACGTTTGGCCGATTGTTATTTTATGCAGAAGAGTTATACAACTGCATTAAGTATGTATCAAAAAGCGATTGATTATTCATGGCCCAATGCAGATTATGCGCTGTATCAAAAAGCCATGCTCGCCGGTATTAATAACAGCAAAGGAAAGATCGACCAGATGAGCACACTGCAACGTTTGTATCCACGCAGCAACCTTGTGCCTGATGCAAACATGGAAATTGCAAAGACGTATATGGCCGATGAAAAATTCCAGGCTGCAATTCCTTTCCTCAACAATGTGATCAATGCTCCGCAGAATACAGGGTTTAAACAAACTGCGTTATTACAATTAGCTGTTTGTTACAGCAACCTCAATAAAAACCAGGAAGCTTTAGACAACTACAAAAAACTATTACAGCAATATCCAAACAGTGAAGAAGCAGCTTTTGCACTCGAAAACATTCGTGCAATTTATGTTGAGACTGGACGACCACAGGAATACGAAGCCTTCATTCGTTCAACAGGTAGAAATGTTTCTGCGAGCGAAGCTGATTCATTAGCCTATGCAGCTGTTGAAGTGAAACTCAACAATAATGATTGTACAGGTGCTGTTGAACTCATTAACAGTTATCTCACACGTTTCCCCAATGGAGCTAATGCATTAAATGCACATTACAACCGGAGTGAATGTTTTATGTTGCGCAAAGACTGGAAGAGCGCATTGCCTGGTTATGAATATGTGGCCAAGCAGGGCAACAGCCAGTTTGCAGAGAAGAGTGCGTTAATTGCAGCACGTTCTTATTATTTCGAATTGCAGGATTATTCGAAGGCACAACCTTATTATGAAATACTGCGTACGGTTGCCACTACAGATGAAAGCAGGCTTGAAGCATTACGTGGTTTATTGCGTTGCCATTATCAACTGAAAGAATACAAACAGGCAGCTGATGTGGCAAAAGATCTGTTGATTGCCAAAGGTGCAGGTAATGATGATAAAGCATTGTCGAATCTTGTAACAGGTCGTAATCACCAGTTGAATAATACATACGATCTCGCTATTCAATCGTACCGTGCTGTAGTGAATCTCAACAAAGGAGAGTGGGCGGCAGAAGCAAGATATGAGATTGCCAAATGCCAGTTCGATCTTAACAGCCTGACCAATGCAGAAAAAGCTGCGTTTGAAGTGATCAATAAAAGTGGTTCGTATGATTTCTGGGTAACCAAATCATACATTTTGCTGGGCGATATTTACCTGAAACAAAAAGATTACTTCAATGCAAAAGCAACTTACCAGAGTGTTGTAGATAATGCCACCAACCTGCAATTAAAACAGGAAGCACAGACAAAACTGCAACAGGTGACTGAAGAAGAGAAGAAGAATTCGAAGATTGAAGGATAGAAAAAGTACGAGGTACGAAGTCGGAAATACAAAGTACGATTGAACAACGAACAAACATGAACATGCGCAGATTAACGATATTCACATTGATATTTAGCAGCATCAGTATGTATGCTGTTGCACAGGATACAACAAAAAAACAATCTGTTGAAATTGTATCGGCATTTAAGCCTGTGTTGAAAAATGCAGTGAAACTTAATTTCAATGCCACACCACCTGCTCCTGAAACAGGCGCACCAAATCTGGCCTACAATATTCCTGTTCAGAATTTATATTTTAACCTGCAGCCGGTTGGGTTGAAACCAATGTCGTTGCAAATTGATTCTGCAGGACAGGCCCATAACAGTAACTATATTAAAGTTGGTTACGGCAATTACAACACACCGTTAGTGGATGCCGGTTTTACATTGGGCGATGGGAAGAAAACAAACTTTACCTTATTTGCCAATCATCTTTCGCAAAGAGGCAAGCTGCTTGTGCAACGTTTCAGCAATACTTCTTTTTCGGCCAACCTCAATACAATTGTAAAGAAGGTAGAAGTGTATGGCAAGGCCGGGTATCAAAACCAAACCTTCTTCTTGTATGGCCCCGATCCTGCATTTGCAAATACGAAAGATGATTCGCTCAAGAAACCTTATCAAACCATCAATATCCGTGCAGGTGTACGCAATGCGTTTGTAAACCGTTTCGGCATCAGTTATAATCCCGATCTTAATATCAATGTTTTCAGCGATACACGATCAACCGAAACAAACGGAGCGCTTGATCTGCCGGTGGAAGTAGGTTTTGGCAAAAGTTTTGGTTTGCTGGTGCGTGGAAATTTCGATCTTACTACCTATACACCAACCGGAGGCGAAACATATACCAATAATGTTTTTTTCCTGAATGCAGCAGCCATGCTAAAAACGTCAAGGTTGTATATTAAAGGAGGTATTCGTCCAACATGGGATCAGGGTAAACTGAATGTGCTGCCGGATATCTTGGTTGATGTTCACCTGCAGGAAAAGAAAATCATCCTTACAGGCGGTTGGACAGGCTTTGTGCAGAAAAATACTTACCAGGTGTTGGTATCAAAAAATCCCTGGATCAATCAACCGGTATCTCAATTTAATACCCGCATCACAGAATTTTATGGTGGGTTCAAAGGAACACTTGTTAATTCATTTAATTACCGTGTGCAAACAGGTTTCCTTGAATACCTGAGTATTCCGTTGTTTAGTAATCATGTTCAGCCCGGTTTGTTTGAAGTAATGCGTGAGGGGAAACTGCAGGCATTACATACGCAGGGTGAAATTGGTTTTGTATTGCAGGATCAGTTTAATGCAAGCGCCAAAATGGATATCTATAATTTTCTCAATCAGCAGGACGAGGCAAGACCCTGGCATTTTGTGCCGATTGAATTGAGTGCAGCACTTCGCTGGCAGCCCAGCAAAAAAATCATGGTGAAGGCGGATCTACTTTCATGGCAGGGGGCGGTGTACCGGAAAGATATGGGCGGAAGCAGCGAGCGAATGCGTGGGGTATTTGATCTGAACGCCGGTATGGAATTTAAAGTTCATCCGCTTATCAGCGTGTGGGGACAGTTCAATAATATCTTCAACAATACCTACCAACGTTGGAATAATTACCAGGTGGTTGGTTTTAATCTACTTGCGGGAATAAGACTTACTTTTGACCAAAAGCAACAGTAAAGGAATGGTTGATCTGGTATTACGCTATCTTTCTTTTCAAAAAAAGGTTTCATTACGGGGAATCGGTACGTTTTCGGTTGAGCACCTGCCTGCCCGGCTCGATTTTCCCAACCGCTTGTTGTATGCCCCTGAATTTATTCTTCATTATTCTTCTTCGGCTACCGGAAGTGACGAGCAATTTGAGCATTGGCTTCAAAAAGAGTTGAATGTGGACAGGGAAGAAGTAAAAACATTACAGCAAAACCTTTCAGCTGAATTTCAACGTACATTATCGGAAAAAGGAGAAATGACCTTGAATGGTCTTGGCGTTTTTACAAAAGATGAACAGAAGTTGCTTCATTTTTCTTCGCTTTATGAGACAATTAAGGGAAATCCCGTAACTGCGGAGAAGATCATACGTAAGAATACGTCGCATTCTATACTGGTAGGTGAGCAGGAAAAAACTAGTGCGGAGATGACGGAATTACTGACAGGGATCAAGAGAAAACCCCTCAATTTTTGGTGGATGATTGTGCTGGCATTGTTCTTGTCGGCTATAATTGGTATTTTGTTATTCGCTAATTATTCACCGCAATGGAGCAAACAAGGAAATAACCAGAAACTGAAACTGAACGAGGCTCCGCCATTGCATAAAATTCAATAATCCATGACCCAGAAACGAACTGCACCAATCATGAATCTTCAGCTGATGAGTTATGCCAACTGCCCGGTCTGCAAAAATGAATCCATCAAACCAGTATTAACAGCAAAAGATCACACAGTAAGTGGTGAAACATTTACCATTGCCGAGTGTGGCATGTGTGGTTTAAGATATACATTAAATGCTCCGTCAGAAGATAAGATCGGTCCTTATTATCAATCTTCCGCTTACATTTCGCATAGTAATACAAAGAAAGGAGTGATTAATCTCCTTTATCATATTGCACGCTTTTTTACCATGATGTCGAAAGAGAGACTGGTAAAAAAAGCTTCCAAACGCCAGGTTGGGATGTTGCTTGATATTGGCAGTGGTACCGGCACGTTTGCACATACAATGGAACGGGCAGGTTGGAACGTGGTTGGCCTTGAACCAGATCCGGAAGCAAGAAAGCAGGCCATTAAGAAATATAATTGCGATATTTATCCTTCTGACGAATTGTTTCGTTTACCGGAACAAACGTACAGCGTTATCACTATGTGGCATGTGCTGGAACATGTGCACCAGTTAGATGAATATGTTGATCGAATGAAAGACTTGCTGGCACCAACAGGCAAACTCATTATTGCTGTACCTAATTACACAAGCAAAGACGCTTCTATCTACAAAGAATTTTGGGCGAGTTATGATGTGCCAAGACATCTCTATCATTTTTCTCCAAGCTCCATGCGTATGCTCATGAAACGCCATGGTATGCGGGTGATTGGTACAAGAAGTATGTGGCTGGACAGTTTTTACATTTCACTGCTCAGTGAAAAATATAAGAAAGGTTTTTTCTTAAAAGGTATCTGGAACGGTCTTGTATCGAACTTCAATGCATTGCTGCATAAAGAACAATGCAGTTCACTTGTTTACATAATTGAACGGGAAGATTGATGTTTATTGCCTTTTAAAATAGTATTTGTAGATATAACTGGCACCGTTTATATTCCCAACCAGTTTGTTACCCGATTGTTCAAAATAAAAATTGTCGAAAAGCCAATTGATCATGCGGTTGCTGCTGAAATTGTAAAGCTGCATGGAGAGAGTGGTGTTTGTACTGGTTTGCCAGTTCCCATTAGCGTCATAATAGCTATTGTTTTCAGTACGCATGTTCCAGTTGCCGTTCAACGAATCCGTCGGGTCATTGTACAGAACAGTTCCATTCTCAAGGAAAGTGAATGTACCTGCTTCGTAACCGTTAAGAAAAGATTCTGTCCTTGAAAAACGCTGTTTTACAGCTTCTGTTAATTTCCATTTGCCGATAACGCGGTCTTCAGGTAGTAGTGCCAGTTTTTTGCAGGAGTTAAGAACAAGCAATGAAAAACTGAGCAAGAGGAATGGGTAGAGTTTTAATTTCATGCAATGTGTTTACTGGAAAGCATCAAGAATAATACCTCCTGCACTTATTTTAACCGCAATAGATTGTTTTAGGGTATTTTTAACCGTTAGTGAATAATCAGTTAAAGCATTGCGCCCGATGTACAGTTAAAATAAAGTATTGGTTATTCATCATTCTTCACCCACACCATCAGGCACATGAAGTAATACTTTATCGATGCGGTGACCATCCATGTCGATGATCTCAAATGTAAATCCTTTCCAGTCGAATTTTTCACCCGCATGTGGAATACGCTCCAATTCATGTAAAATGAAACCGGCCAGGGTGTCAAACTCCTGTTCGCCTTCATTCATCCATTCCGTTTTCTCAAAACGTGAAAGGAATTTGTAGAACTGTATTTGCGCATCTACAAGATAGCTGCCATCGTCACGTTTGATAATCTCATAATCATCCTGGTGCGGCTCCGGAATATCGCCCACAATTGCTTCCAGGATATCATTGAGCGTGATCATGCCCTGCACACTGCCATATTCATCAACAATAAATGCACTGTGGATCTTTCCCTGTTTAAATTTCTCCAGCACCTGGTAGGCTGAATTATTTTCAGGAACAAACAACGCAGGTTTCATCAAATCTTTGAACAAGGTAAAATCATCAGACACATACATGTCTTTGATGGAAACAAAGCCTTTGATGGTATCAAGATCTCCATCACAAATAGGATAGATGGAGTGGGGTTGATTAATGATCTTTTCTTTGATGGAAATTTCATTATCATTCAGATCGAACCAGATGATATCATTGCGATGTGTCATTAACGAAGTGATATTGCGGTCACCTAAATGAAACACACGCTCAATAATTTCCTGTTCAGCTTCCTCAATAGTGCCCTGTTCAGTTCCTTCGCTGATGATAGCTTTGATCTCTTCTTCCGTTACATGATTATCTGAAACAGTTTTTACATTGAATAAACGAAAGATGAGGTTGGTACTTTTGTTTAAAAACCATACCAATGGATGAACTGCTTTTGCAAAAAACTTCATGGGTTTTGCAACAGCCATGGCAATTTTTTCTGCATTCATCAGCCCGATTCGTTTGGGAATAAGTTCGCCGAGAATAATTGAGAGGATGGTAACGATCACCACTACAATACCTGTGGCAATGCCTTCTGCATATTCTTGAACCAAAGGAATCCGTTCAAAAACGGGAGCAAGATCTTTCCCGAATTTTTCACCCGAGTAAACACCCGTTAAGATGGCGATAAGGGTAATACCTATCTGTGCGGCCGATAAAAAAACTTCTGGGTTCTCAGAAAGTTCCAACGCTGTGCGGGCACTGCTGCTGCCCTTGGCAGCATACATTTCGAGGCGGGAACGGCGGGCAGAAACCAATGTGATTTCGGCAATTACAAATAAGCTGTTGAGAAAAATCAGAACGAGTAATATAAATATTTCCATTGTTGTGAAAGCGCAAAGATACAATCCTTTGAATAAGTGCTCTTTTTGTTGAAAATAAGCAACAATCAGTTAACCTGAAGGCCGCCAAATTGTTTGTTGAAAATAATGGCGGTTCTGTGACCGATAAAGAGGCCAAGTAGTGCACCGCCTAACACATCGAACGGGAAATGAGCGCCAACATATACCTGTGCATAACTTACGAGCAAAGCCCACACAAATACCAGCCATATCCACCGGTTGCTGAACTGTTTCATGCTCATAAACATAAACATCGCCATCCCGAAATGATTGGCAGCGTGTGACGATACAAAGCTGTGACTATAACTGCAGGGAATAAGCATACGCACTATTTCTGAAGCAAAGGGATCGGCGCAGGGGCGTGGCCGCTCAACAAGTGCTTTTACAACCTGCGTACTGATGAGATCAGTAAGGGCAAACGTGGCAAGAAAGAATAATATCCACCACAATGCTTTGGTTCTAAAATTTGTAAGTACAAATGCCAATAGAAATAAATAGACCGGTACCCAGAAATACTGGTTACGGATAAAAGGCATTACTGCATCAAATACATCATTGCTCCACCTGTTATTGATGTAGTAGAAAAGAGAACGGTCCAATTGTAACACAGACTTCAGCATGGTATTGCCAAATATAACAAACCGTTTATGGAATAAACCTTTCGGCAAAAGAATTCT
>JAKFDY010000476.1:0-9715 GCA_036675885.1 Lacibacter sp.
GCCGGAGCTGCTGCTGTCGTTGGCGGCGATTTTTGCAGGGGATTTGTCATTGACCGTGTTGGGCGTTTTTTATGGTGGCGTGAATTTTGCTGCGCTGATTGTGCTGTTGATGTTGTTTCCGAATATATCAAAATTTATCCGATGCTGTTGATAAAAGCAAGGCAACGCAGGAAATATTTTCCCCTTAATTTTGTTTGGAACTAAAAATTACAATCATTGCAGTATCCAAAGGGAAAGCTGATCGCTATTGGCGGTGCAGAAGATAAAGGGACCGATCTTGAAGCGGGTGAAATAAACCGCAATAATCTTAACTTTTTTGAGCTGGGTATTCTCAGGCGGGTAGTGGAAGAAGCCGGTGGCATTGATGCCCGCATTGAAGTAATTACAACTGCTTCAACTATTCCTTATGAAGTGGGTGATAATTACATGAATGCATTTGGAAAGATCGGTTGTACAAATATTGGTGTGCTGCACATTCGTAACAGGCAGGATACGGCCAATCCTGAATATCTTGAACGTATTAAAACCTGCGATGCGGTCATGTTCTCAGGCGGTAATCAAATGCGTTTGAGTGTTACTGATGGAGGAACTGAGTTTTTAGCTATTTTGAAAAAACGTTACCAGGAAGAAACCGGTTTTGTTGTGGCAGGTACATCTGCTGGTGCAATGGCTATGAGCAAGACGATGATCTATGAAGGAAATGCTGCACGTGCTTATTTGAAAGGCGAAGTAAAAATGACAACAGGTTTAGGATTTATTGATAATGTTATTATCGATAGTCATTTTGAAAAGCGTGGACGTTTTGTTCGTTTAACACAAGCGGTTGCAACAAATCCTTCCTGCATCGGTATTGGTTTGGGAGAAGATACAGGCATGCTCATCACAGAAGGAAATAAAATGGAAGCAATTGGAAGCGGATTGGTGATCATTATTGATGGGCATGATATGATGCATTCTAATATTGCTGATATTCCTGATGGTAATCCTATCAGTATCGAAAACCTGCGGGTGCATTTCTGTGAAAAAGGAAATGGCTACATGGTGAAAGAACGGCAGTTTTTAATGGAGGCAAAAGATGGAGCACTCATCAAAAAGCAAATACACGTAGAATAAATAATTGATCTGTTTAAATAATCGTTTCAACCAGCTGTATGAAAAAAATAAGTTTATTGTTCGCTACTGTTCTTATGCTTATGGCATTCGCCCGTCAGGATAAAATCAAAGTCATCTTCTTTGGTGATTCAATAACACAGGCAGGTGTTAACCCCGGTGGTTATATCAAACGCATTGACAGTATGAGCAGGGCGCAAGGGAAGATGAATTATGATTTTATTGGTGCAGGCATCGGTGGTAATAAGATCTACGATTTGTATTTAAGAATGGAAGATGATGTGCTATCAAAAAATCCCAATGTAGTGGTATTGTATATTGGCGTGAATGATGTGTGGCACAAAGCCTCTTCAGGTACAGGAACCGATGCAGATAAGTTTGCCAAGTTTTACCAGGCGGTGATTGATAAACTGAAAGCAAAAAATATCAAAGTGATTTTGTGTACACCTGCAGTAATAGGAGAGAAGACGGATGGCAGCAATCAGCAAGATGGCGATCTTATAGAGTACAGCAAGATCATTCGTGGATTAGCACAAAAGAATGAATTGCCTTTGGTTGATCTGCGCAAAGCATTTATCGATTACAACAATAAGAACAACAAAGAAAATAAAGATCGTGGCATTTTAACCACCGATCGTGTTCATTTAAATGCAATCGGCAACCAATTGGTCGCCGATGAAATATGGAAAGCTATTCAAGCTCTTTAAACAGCTGATACGAGATAGTAATTTTTCTTTCCTTTTTGTACCAGCAGGTATTTTTCATGAAGAAGTAAAGAAGCGTCGATCTTCATATCGATGGCTTCTACTTTTTTGCGGTTGATGCTTACGCCGCCACCTTGCACTGTTTTGCGTGCTTCACCTTTACTTGGGAAGATGGTTGTTTCTGCTAAGAAAGAAACAACATCAATGCCGTCCTGTAATTTATCGGCAGCAAAATCAAACTTCACCACACCTTCCATTCCTTCAAGATCATCAACGCTCAGGCTTTCGGCTGATGCTGTTTGATTGGCAAATAGTTTTGCTGTTGTTTCAACTGCGTTTTTCAATTCTTCTTCACCATGCACAAATTTTGTTACTTCTTCGGCCAAACGTTTTTGCAAAATGCGCTTGCCGGGATCACTTTGATGTTCGCTGATCAATCCATCAACTTCTTCTTTTGTAAGAAAGGTGAATATTTTGATCCATCCTTCAGCATCAGCATCACTTGCATTTAACCAGAACTGGTAGAACTGGTAAGGAGTTGTTTTGGTTGCATCTAACCACACATTACCCTGCTCGGTTTTGCCAAACTTTGTGCCGTCAGCCTTTTTAATCAAAGGACAAGTAAACGCAAATGCTTCGCCATTAGCTTTACGACGAACAAGTTCAGTACCTGTAGTAATATTTCCCCATTGATCGCTTCCGCCCATCTGGAGTTTACAATTCTTATTTTCATACAGCCAGTAGAAATCGTAACCCTGCATCAATTGGTAAGCAAACTCGGTATAACTTAATCCAACTTCACTTTCAATCCGCTTCTTTACACTGTCTTTCGCCATCATGTAGTTGATGGTAATATGTTTGCCGGTATCACGCAGAAAATCGATGAAGGAGATGCTTTTGAACCAGTCGTAGTTATTGGCCATTTCTGCTGCATTGGCTTTTGAAGGGTCAAAATCAAGGAATTTCTCTAACTGGGCCTTCACACCAGCTACGTTTTTGTTGAGGGTTTCCTCATTCAATAAATTTCGTTCCTGGCTTTTGCCACTTGGGTCGCCAATCATGCCTGTAGCACCGCCCACCAAGGCGATCGGTTTGTGCCCCGCTTTCTGGAAATGAACCAGCAATAAGATCGGTACCAGGCTGCCAATATGCAGGCTGTCGGCCGTGGGGTCAAAGCCGATATATGCCGTGGTCATTTCTTTTTTCAGTTGTTCCTCCGTTCCGGGCATGATATCCTGTATCATCCCTCTCCATCTTAATTCGTCGATCAAATGCATGATTTTTAGCGATATTTTCCGCAAAAGTAGGGCAGCGGAGGGCATTTTACTAAAAAGGAGCAATAAACACTGAAAATCAGCGTTTCGAGAAGCTGGTACTTTCTTAAACAGAGTTTGCTTTCGGCGATAGATTGTTTACTTTTGTCAATGCCTTGAGCAGCTTTCACAAGAAAGTATGTCTCTTTAATAAGAAACTAATTGTTTATCAGAATACTGACCAGATGATAACCCGAGCCACCCTGATCCTATCTGTTACCCTGTTGTATTGCGTAAACTCCTTTGCGCAAATCCGTATTTATTCCAACGAATTTTTAAATATTGGCGCTGGTTCCCGTGCTTTTGGTATGGGAGGTGCACAAGTGGCATCTGTTAGCGATGCTACAGCAGGTTATTGGAACCCTGCAGGATTAACCGGGGTTAAAAATGATCCTTCCTTATCCTTAATGCATGCGGAGTATTTTGCCGGCATTGGTAAATATGATTTCGGTGCATTGGCAATTCCTGTTGCAAATAACAAGCGCACGATCGGTCTTTCTTTCTTACGTTTTGCAGTAGATGATATTCCAAATACACTTTATTTGATCGAGCCAGATGGCAGTGTGAATTATGCCAATCTTCGTTCTTTTTCTTCCGCGGACTATGCAGTGATTTTATCAGTTGCTCAAAAAATTAAAGAGACAGAAAATAAATCGATGAGTGTGGGTGTAAATGCAAAAGTGATCCATCGTAAAGTAGGAAGTTTTGCAACAGCCTGGGGGTTTGGTTTGGATGTTGGTTTCCAGATGAAGGGGAAGAACTGGTCGGTGGGTGCTGCGGCAAGAGATATTACCACAACATTCAATGCCTGGTCGTTTAGTTTTACTGAAAGAGAGAAAGAAGTTTTGTTTCTCACCAATAATGAAATACCGGTTAAATCGACAGAGTTAACAGCTCCACGGTTGGTTATTGGTGGCGCATATGATTTTCGTTTCAGGAAAAATCTTTCACTGAAAGCAGAAGTAAATCTTGATCTCACATTTGATGGACAACGTAATACTGTGATCAGTTCAGATGTAATCAATGCTGATCCAAGAATTGGAGCTGAGTTAAATATCAAAGATGTATTCTTCCTGCGTGGAGGAATTTTTAATTTCCAGAAGACATTGGCTGATGGTGATACACTTAACCAAAAGAAAGTATGGATCTATCAACCGGGAGCAGGTGCCGGTTTCAAGCTCGGTAATTCTTTCTATGTTGATTATGCATTTACAAATCTGGCTAACCAGTCAAATCCGTTATATACTCATATCGTATCTCTACGTCTCGACCTTATGAAACCTAAAAACCAAAAGAAAAATAAGTAAGTCATGAAACGATTTTTACTTTCCGTTACCATATTATTCTGTGCCATCACAGGAGTTACTGCTCAATCTTACATGAATGAGTGGATTGATTTTGATAAAACCTATTATAAGTTTAAAGTTGGTGCTACTGGTGTTTACCGCATATCACAGACACAATTGAATGCAATGGGCATAGCCAATGCTGATGCATCGCATTTCCAATTGTGGCGTAACGGCCAGCAAGTGCCGGTTTATACATCTGCTGCAAGTGGCACATTGCCTTCAAATGGTTTTATTGAGTTTTGGGGCCAGGTGAATGATGGTAAATGGGAGAAACGAATGTATCTCGATCCCGGTTATCAGATCAATGATAACTGGAGTGTGTATACAGATACATCTTCTTATTTTCTTACTGTAAATACAAATGCTGCACAGAACAAGCGCTTTGTAGAAACCACAAATGATCTTTCATCTGGTTTGCCTGCTGAGCCATATTTCATACATAAGGCAGCTCTTTATTATCGAAATATCCAGAATCCTGGTTTTGCTGCGGTAGTAGGCAGTTATGTTTATTCTTCTTCTTTTGACAGAGGTGAAGGATTTACCAGTCCTGAATTCCGGGCAGCTAATCCGTTGATTTCTTCACAAACCGATTTATATGTTGCGCCTTCTGGTCCAAATGCAAAACTCAAATTTTCTGCAGTTGGCCGAGCATTGAATGTCCGCACGGTTCAGGCTTATATCAATTGAACATTTGTTGCAGATCGTGAAATGAATTATTTTAATTCAATTATTGATGAAAATGCGAATGATATTCCTCTTTCACTCATATCCAGTAATACTGCAAATGTTGAGTTTCGAGTGAATGTTATTGACGCTGCGGCAGTGGCAACAGATCGGATAGTTGTCGGCATGTATGAACTAAGTTACCCAAGGCAATTTAATTTCGGTGGTCAAACAAATTTTGAGTTTGAATTACCTGCCAGTGCAAGTGGCAACAACCTTATTATTGATAATTTTAATTTTGGTGGATCCATCGCTCCTGTTTTGTATGATCTTACAAATGGTTTGAGGATAACCGCAAATATTGTTTCTCCAACTCAGGTAAGAGTAGTGCTACCTGCGTCAGCTGCTGATCGCAAACTTATTCTTGTGAGCCAGGATGGCGGTAATATCCGTACTGTACCAAATTTCATTACACGCACTTTTACCAATTACGCATTAACGGCTAACCAGGGCAATTATATCATTATTTCAAACCCTCGTTTGTATTCAGATGCGAGTGGTATTAACCAGGTAGAGCAGTATCGTTTATACCGCAGCAGTACTGTAGGCGGCGGTTACAATGCAAAAATTTATGATGTACAGGATATTCTTGATCAGTTTGGTTATGGCGTAAAAAATAATGGTTATGCAATCAAAAATTTTCTACGGTTTGCATATACAGGTTTTGCTGAGAGACCTGCTTTTTGTTTTATAATCGGTAAAGGTGTTGTTTTTACAAACCATCGCTCAGGAGAAGCTTCTCCAAATATGGAGCGGTTGAACCTTGTTCCTACTTATGGTAACCCTGCCTCAGATGCTTTGCTTGCTTCAAATGAAGGTAGTGCTGTTCAAAATATACCTATCGGGCGTTTAACAGCAATAAACGGAAATGAAGTGAGAGGCTATTTGGATAAAGTGAAACAATATGAAACTTATTATAACACTAAATCTTGTGTTATATCAGATGAGTTATGGAAAAAGAATGTAATTCATGTAGCAGGAGCTAATGACTATCTCGGCGAGCAGATCCGTTTTTATTTAAATCAGTATGGTAATGTTTTAAAAGATACTTCTTTTGGCGCAAATGTTTATTCTCTCCAAAAATCAAGTGTTGCGGCCATACAGACGATAGCAAGTGCAAACATTACCAAGTTATTCCAGGAAGGATTTTCATTGTTGACATATTTTGGACACTCGTCGCCATCTACATTGGAGTATAATTTATCTGACCCGTTAAGTTACCCATCTATTGGTAAGTACCCAATTCTTTTGGTAAATGGATGCCAGGCAGGAAATATGTTTTTATCAAATGCTTCAAGACTTACAGCAGATTATATTATTACAGAAAAATGGGTGTTAACTCCTAATCGTGGTTCTGTTGCATTTATTGCATCAACACATTTGGGTATTGTTAATTACCTGCACCTTTATTCAGAACAATTTTACAAGCAGCTGGCCAAAACGAAGGATAATGGTGAAGCAATAGGACGAATCATGCGTAATGTGAATGATTCATTAAGTCGAATCTATTCTTTTAATGATTTTTATGTCAGGATGCATATGGAGGAGATTACACTTCATGGCGATCCTGCACTCCGTTTATATAGCCAGGAAAAGGCCGATTATGCAATTGAAGCATCTATGGTGAAAATTGCACCTGAGTTTATTTCAATAGCTGAAACTAAATTTGATGCCAATATTAAAATAGTAAATATTGGGAAAGCTACAACTGATTCCGTTCACGTAAGAATTACACGAATTTTTCCCAACGGCTCCACTAGTGTGCCTTTTGATAAAAAAATTAAGCGGGTACCTTATTCAGATTCAATTCAATTACAGCTTCCGATAGATCCATTTAGGGATAAAGGAGCTAATAAATTAAGAGTGGAAATTGACCCTGAAAATCTGATAAATGAAAATTGTGAAACAAATAATACAATAACTAAAGAGTTTTTCATCTTTGAAGATGAGTTAAGGCCCGTTTATCCATATAATTTTTCAATCATCAATAAGCAGAATATTACATATTATGCTTCCACTGCAAATCCACTAGGCACATTAAGAAAGTATTATTTTGAAATTGATACTACAAAGCAGTTTAATTCACTATTACGCAAGGTTGATTCTGTTACTTCAATAGGTGGTTCTATTTCATTTAAACCAAGTGGTATAAATTTTACTGACGGTACAGTTTATTATTGGCGTGTGGGGATGAGACCAGATGCAAGTGTGTCAATTCTTTGGAATGATTTCAGTTTTCTTTATAAGGCAGGAGACGAATCAGGATTTAATCAATCGCATTATTTCCAACATAAAGAAAGTGAATTAACAAGAATGTTAATAAAGGAAGATTCACGAAAGTTTATTTTTGACTCTGCTTTTAGGCGTATCCAGTTTAGGACAGGTATTAACCCATATCATAACGAGGGTAGTATTGATGTTGCAGTTGATCTTGAAAATATTGAAAGATATGGCTGTAATGGAGGTTCTCTGCAATTCTATGTATTTGACGGAAAAACCTTGAAACCATGGTTAAACTGGAATGTAACTCCAGGGGTAGGGCGGTTCCTCAGCCGCAATGTATGCAGTGAACCTACACGCAAGTTTTTTGAATATTACTATTATAGTCAAACTGATAGAAGACGTGCAATGGATTTTATTGATAGTGTGCCCAATGGATCCTACGTTGTTGTCACGAATTATGGATCAGTGAACTTCCCTTATTTTGATGCCAACTTAATGAAAGCAGACGAATCAACTTTTGGGGTTGGCAAATCGCTGTATCATAAATTTAAAGAGGTGGGTATTACTTATATTGATTCTTTCAAAAACAGTTTGCCTGTAATCTTTATGTTCAGGAAAGGAGATCCAACGTTTACTCCTTTACAGGCAGTGGGTGAACCCACTTTGCAGTTGGTGCAGGTAATGGAAGTTCCGCAAACCTTTACAGACGGGTACATTAAATCTCCATGGTTTGGTCCTGCAAAAGAGTGGAAAAATTTAGTTTGGGATGGTAGTAATATAGAGCCACTTTATCCCGACAATACCAGCATCGATATCATGGGCCGTACTACTAACGGTATTGAGGTGTTACTGGGACAAGTTACATCTGCGAAAGACACCACACTTGATTTTATTTCTGCTCCTAATTTTCCTTATTTACAACTCCGCATGCATAATGCTGATGCGATTAACGTTACCCCGTATCAATTAGAGGCATGGAAACTAACTGCTACTTACCTGCCGGAAGGAGCCATTGCGCCGAATATTACGTTCCGCTTCAAAGACACGCTTGAGCTTGGCGAGCCTCTGGATTTTGCGGTAGCATTTAGAAATATCAGTGAAGCGGCATTTGATAGTTTAAAACTTAAGCTTGTTGTAACTGACAGAAACAATACTCCAAGAGTAATTGATTTGCCAAGAAAGAAACCGCTTGTTGCTGGAGACTCTATTGTTGTTTCGTATGTATTTGATACGAAAGATTATGTTGGGGCAAATACATTGTATCTCATGGTAAACCCTGATGAAGATCAGCTTGAGCAGTTCCTTTTTAATAATTTCATGTACAAAAACTTTTATGTAAAGGCAGATAATTATAAGCCGTGGCTTGATGTGACATTTGATGGTACACATATTCTAAACCGGGATATTGTTTCGTCTAAACCTCACATTCTTGTTAAGCTTAAAGATGACAGCCGATTTCTTGCGTTATCTGATACAGCCGGATTGAAAATAAAAATACAATACCCGCCTGTTAATGGCACTAATGGGCCATTAGTGGAATACAAACCACAATCTGACAGCGTAAGATTTACGCCTGCTGATTTAACAAGAGGTGAGAATTCTGCAACGATTGATATCCACCCTAAGTTTATGCAGGATGGCGAATATGAATTATATGTTTCTGGTACTGATAAGAGTGGTAATAAGGCCGGAGAATTAGAATATAAAGTCTCGTTTCAGGTCATTAATAAACCGATGATTTCGAACATGCTGAATTATCCCAATCCCTTTACTTCATCTACGGCTTTTGTCTTTACAATTACAGGTTCTGAAGTTCCGCAAAATATACGTATACAGATTTTAACTATTACGGGTAAGGTAGTTCGGGAAATTACAAAGGCTGAGTTGGGCACATTAAGAGTTGGAAGGAATATTACAGATTTCAAATGGGATGGGACGGATCAGTTTGGTAATAAGTTGGCAAATGGAATTTATCTTTACCGGGTTATTACAAATAGCAACGGAAAGTCTTTAGATAAATATAAAGCCGAGGGAGATAATACGGATCAATATTTTAACAAAGGGTATGGCAAAATGTATTTAATGCGATAATTTTGATAAGTTTCTTTAAAATAAGCATAGTCTTTAGATTATAATTCCAGACTATGTTTATTTTTATGTCTTATAATTTTTTAATGCCTAAAAAAAATAATAGAGTATTTAATATAAAAGAAGACTTATTTCTTTTATTATTCATTGTCTTACTGCCACTTTATTTTATCTTAGACGCAAACAATCAATTTTTGGATCTTAT
>JAKFDY010000477.1:0-3962 GCA_036675885.1 Lacibacter sp.
GCGTTGTTTCTGCGGATCAATGATATTTACTCCGCCTTTAGCCGTGCCGATCCATTTTCTTGATTCCTCATCCTCATAAATTGAAGAAACGTTTCCTGACGAAAGTGAATATTTCGAATCGCCAGCATTTAGATATGTAATTTTTTTTGTGGCCTTATTCCAGATATTAATCCCGCCACCAGTTGTCCCGATCCATAAGTTTTTATTATGATCCAGGTTTAATGTAGTAACGAATTGAGAATTTAAAGCGCCTGTTAAGATATTTGTGCATGCTTTTGAAAGAGTATTATACTCGAACACCCCTTGGGCAGTACCAAGCCAAATATTATTTCCATCAAACTCCATTGAAGAAGCAGATTGAACTGCAGCATTGACAAGCGTGAGCGACATTGTACGATAATCGAAAAGACATAAGCCCTGATTTTGCACAAATACCCAAATGCTGTTATCCGGATGCATCTTTACCGTCTGTACGCCAAAAATCTTTACAGTTCCTTTGTTTGTAACAAGAGGAACAGACTTACCAGTAAGTTCTCCATTATGAAAAAACAAAAGCCCTTTATTCTCTGTGCCAACAAAAACATTATTCTGCCGGTCTGTTTGCATAGTCTTAACAACATCATCTACAGGTTGAGAACGACCATTAGCCGAATACCGCAAGCGGATAAATTTATCTTTAGGGCTGTGATAAACACATCCACCTTTTCGGGTGCCAACCCATATAAGACCATTTTTATCTTCACTAAGAGCATTGATAAAAGAATTGATGAGAGAAACCGTATCAGCAGGGTTATTCCTGAACACTTTAAAATTGTACCCATCGTAACGGTTTAGCCCATCAAATGTTCCGAACCACATAAATCCTTTGTGGTCTTTTAATATGCAACGTACTGAGTTATTGGAAAGGCCCTGATTAATACCCAAATAACTAACCGGAGTTTGGGAATGGAGCAAAGAAACTGTAGAAAAAAAAATAATTAAAAAGCTCCCGTACTTACATTTATCAGCAATCATCTTCATCGTCTTTCAAAATTAGAGAAAGCTGTCCTAACGCTGATTAATATCTGCCGCAACTACATGAATCAATGGGAAGCGTGCAAATAAGTACCCGAACCAGACAGAAAGCATTGCAAACAAAAAGGGTTTCATTTCTGAAACCCTTTATAGTCTGGATATTTTTTTTAGAAAGCTTACTCTCAGTAAAACATTGTGTATTCACTTCACATTATTTCACTTACAAAACAAAATTGCATGAATATATAAAGACGAAGAATAATTCCTGAACAGATAACAAACATTGAACAATTAACTTATAACTACTAATTGTGATGTTTGCAGCAACAACAGAAAAAGCATTCGTCAAGTTTCAATTTCATGTTTTCAGTTCCTGTTAAAAGTATCGCTTAACTGATTCTTATAATCCAATTGGTTTACTTAAATAGATATTCCTTGACGACCCTCCTGCCTGTATTGTGTATTCTCCTTTCTCCATACTCCAGGTGTTTTTCTTTTCATCAAAATACTGAAAAGCATCTTTCTTCAGTTCAATAGAAATTGTTCTGGATTCTCCTGGCTGCAGAAACACTTTTTGAAATCCTTTTAATTCTTTATCAGCTCTTGTTACAGCAGATTTTTCTTTACGCACATAAACCTGTGCAACTTCACCACCATATACTTTGCCTGTATTGGTAACAGTAAATGTTGCTGTAACGTTTCCATTTGCAGCTTTTGTGAGCTTTAAATTTTTATAGGAAAATTCAGTATAAGAAAGTCCATGGCCAAATGCAAACTGCGGTTCAACTTTGTAGGTATCGAAGTAGCGGTAGCCAACAAAAATATCATCACGGTAAACAGCAACGCCATTCTTACCCGGAAAATCGCCAAGCTTATGCGCAGGTACATCTTCCAACACTTTTGGAAAACTTACCGGCAATTTTCCCGACGGATTTACTTTTCCAAAAATCACTTCTGCCAGTGCAGTTCCACCTTCCATTCCGCCATACCATGCTTCAATAATTCCTTTTGTATTGCCGATCCATTGTGTCATATCAATAGCGCCGCCGCCGATCAACACAACAATTGTACGGGGATTTGCTTTAATCACTGCTTTAATTAATTCATCCTGTCCGAAAGGCATTTTCATATCAGGCTTGTCAACACCTTCTGCATCATATGCATTATCGCCCCAGTTGTTATAATCATAACCATGTGTCCATCCACATACAATAATCGCCACATCCGATTTTTTGGCAGCTTCCACTGCTTCTGCAATCATTGCAGCTGTTGGTATTGCATTACGTTCTATTTTATAACCGTCTGCATAGTGAATTGCAACACCCGGTGCGATCGTTTTAATTCCGGCAAGTGGCGTTATCTCATACAGCGCCCTTACCTGTGAACTTCCGCCACCCAATGAATTCTTTCTGTCTGCATTGGCACCAATTACTGCAATAGATTTTATGGTTGATTTATTCAGCGGTAAAATATTGCCTTCGTTCTTCAGCAACACAATTGATTCTTCTGCTACTTTTTTTGCAACTGCAATATGAGCTGCTGATGCGTATTCGCCCGGTGAAGTTTTACTAAACACACTTGATGCAAACATTACCCTTAAAATTCTTCTTACTTTATCATCAATAACTGATTCCGGAATTTTACCCGACTTAACGAGAAAGAGTACAGAGTCCGCTAAAAAAAAGCGATCGTAAACAGTTTTTGGAAGCGGCAAATCTCCAATTCCGGTTTGAGATACATTATTGCTGTTTAACACAAGATCAGTACCCATTTCCAGATCAGTGCCATACAATAAAGCTTCTGTTGTATTGTGCACTGCACCCCAATCACTCATCATTAGCCCTTTAAAACCCCAATCTTTTTTCAGCAGTTTATTCAGGTATTCGTTATGCGTGCAAAATTGCCCACGGAATTTATTGTAAGCGCCCATAATTGTATTTACATCGGCTTCGGTAACTGCCGCTTTAAAACCAGGCAGATAAATTTCCTGCAAAGCCCTTTCGCTCATTTGCACATCAACTGTTCCTCTGTCAACCTCTTCATTATTAGCCACCCAGTGTTTTACACAGGCCGATGTGCCCTGGCTTTGCACACCTTTAATATACCCTACTGTGAAACGGCTAACTAAAAAAGGATCCTCACTCTGGTATTCAAAATTTCTGCCGTTTAATGGCGAACGCATAATATTTATTCCCGGCCCTAATATCACATCTTTGCCACGGTACTTTGCTTCGCTTCCCAACACTTTACCGTAATCATATCCTAATGACAAATTCCAGGTAGAAGCCAATGCAATACCAACAGGTAAATATGTACCGGAATCATTTACATTTTTTACTTCGCCCCAACCACGACCGTGCTCTGTTCTTACACCGTGCGGACCATCAGACATAACCAGTTCGGGGATACCTAACCGTGGCACACCTGCCGAACTAAAAGATGAATTTCCATGCAGCATATTCACTTTTTCTTTTAAAGTCATTTTTTGAATTAACTCTGTAATTCTTTTTTCAACTTTTTCATTAAGCGATGAAACCTGTGCTGTTACTGACTGATCCATGCAGATTAAAAACAAAACCAGTAAAAAAGACTCAACCTTTTTCATAATGAACTTTATTTATGTATTATTTAATTTCTTTTCATTCTCCTGCTAAAATGCAACTGCTTACTTACCTTCTTCTGCCATTCCCTGATAATTAATTGATGCCAGAACAGGCTTGATGAAAATCATTGCTGTCATTGTACTAAATTTTCCGGGGAATTATTTATTGTTAACATCTTCTTTTACTGCTTTGAAAAATTAAACAACAGTGTTCCCGTTACCGGTGCCGGAGTAATAGCATTCAACTGACTTTGCGGCCCCATAACTTTTGCTTCCTGGAACTTGGTACCAATAACGCTGATACCCGTAAAGAATCCAATTGCATTTCCGGGAAATGCAGGAAGTG
>JAKFDY010000478.1:0-12106 GCA_036675885.1 Lacibacter sp.
TGCCCGCCGAAAGTGCCGGCTCCGAAACTCAGCACCGGAACCTTGAGGCCCGATGCGCCCAAACGCCTGTGTTCCATTGTCCAAACTCCTTGTTCTGAAAGGTTTTCCGAAGCATAATCAAACAGAGTTGATACTGGAAGTGATGGTGGAGGAAGCTATCAAGACTTCCGAGATCGAGGGAGAATTTATTAGTCGCCAGGATGTACTGTCATCTATCCGCAAAAACCTGGGAATCCATGAAAATCAACCTTTGCTGGTAAAAGATCATCGGGCCAAAGGAATTGCACGGCTCATGATTGAGGTTCGTTCTTCCTATGCTGAACCACTAAAGAAAGTTGATCTGTTTGCCTGGCATGAGATGCTCATGGAGGGAAATCGGTATGTTCAGGCCGGGAAATGGCGAACAGACTCTTCACCGATGCAGGTAGTGTCCGGACCGATGGGCAAAGAGATCGTTCACTTCGAAGCACCTCCTTCTGATCTGGTTCCGGGAGAAATTAATCGATTTATCGATTGGTTTAACAGAACCTTCGAGCGTGTTACAGGTAAGTACACCAAATTTCTTACATTGATCGTAAACCGCAGAATAATTACTTATGGAATTTTGATCGCTTTTGCATTTGGTATTGTTGGTATAAACAAAGTGCTTCCTGCCGGATTTATTCCCAGTGAAGACCAGGGACAGATCTATGCCATTATTCAAACTCCCCCCGGCACAACGCTTGAACGTACCAATGAAATATCAAGAAAACTTCAAATGATTGCCAGGCAGGTAAATGCTGTTTCTTCTGTTACCTCTCTTGCAGGTTATGAAATTCTTACGGAAGGAAGAGGATCGAATGCCGGTACATGTTTGATCAATTTGAAAGATTGGTCCGAACGTAAACATTCCGCAAAACAGGTTATTGAGGAGTTAGAAGAAAAGTCAAAAGATCTTCCTGCAATTATTGAATACTTTGAACCACCTGCAGTTCCGGGTTATGGTACTTCCGATGGTTTTTCATTGCGGTTATTAGACAAAGGAAGTAATGTAGATTACCAGGAGTTTGACAGAGTAAATACAGAATTTTTGGAGACGCTGAAAAAAAGAAAAGAGTTGAGCGGATTATTTGCGTTCTACTCAGCCAAATATCCTCAATACGAAATTTCAGTAGACAACGAGTTAGCCATGCAAAAGGGAGTTTCTGTTGGCGATGCCATGGAAAACCTGAACATCATGATCGGCAGTACATACGAGCAAGGGTTTATCCGCTTCAACAATTATTACAAAGTATATACGCAGGCAGGACCTGAATTCAGGAAACAGCCATCCGACATTTTGAATATGTTCATAAAAAATGATCATGGTGAAATGGTTCCTTATTCTGCTTTTATGAAAATAAAAAAGACACAGGGGCCCAATGAAATAGCACGATACAATTTATATGTCTCTTCATTAATTAGCGGAACGCCTGCCCCTGGCTATTCTTCCGGCGATGCAATTAACGTAATAAAAGAAGTAGCAGCACAATCTTTGCCACGAGGTTATGATATTGCCTGGGAAGGTCTTTCATACGATGAAGCAAAAAGAGGAAATGAGGCGCTCTATATATTCATTGTTGTGATCTTCTTTGTTTATTTAATTCTGGCTGCACAATACGAAAGTTTTCTTCTGCCATTGGCGGTGTTGCTTTCTATTCCTCCCGGTATATTCGGATCGTTCCTGCTGTTGAAAGCAATGGGCTTAGCGAATGATGTGTATGCACAGGTTGGGCTTATTATGTTGGTTGGTTTGCTTGGAAAGAATGCCGTACTGATCGTTGAATTTGCTGTGCAGAAACACAACAAAGGAGCTACTGTTTTGGATGCTGCAATTGAAGGAGCAAGAGCCCGTTTCCGTCCCATCTTAATGACATCGTTTGCATTTATTGCAGGTTTAATTCCGTTGGTGATTGCAACTGGTCCGGGTGCTGTTGGCAACCACACCATTGGTGCATCTGCATTAGGTGGTATGTTGTTCGGAACCATTTTCGGTGTCATCATTGTACCGGGGCTTTATTTCATATTCGGCAAACTACAGGAAGGCAGACATCTCATCAGAGATGAAGATGAAAATCCGTTGAGTGAAGACTTTGTTGAAGGTGGCTCTGATACTGCATTGAGTAAACGAATCAAAAAAATTATCAAACGAATCAGAAATAAAAATGAAGATGAAATTAAAAATGAAAATAACAGCTAAATACGTTGCACTTGTTATCTGCATAGGATGGCTTGGTGCCTGTAAAGTGCCTGCTGTTACCAGTAAACAGGAAAACAAATCTACTCCCGGCGCTTACACAAACTCGCAGGATACAACCAACTCGGTACAAATAAAATGGAAACAATATTTTACCGATCCCAACCTTCTTGCATTGATTGATACAGCACTCATCAACAACCAGGAGCTGAACATTACATTGAAGGAAATTGAAATGAGCAAGAATGAGATCATGGCGAGAAAAGGAGAATACATGCCGTTTCTTCATTTGAAAGGCGGAGCGGCTGTTGACAGAGCTGGTAAATACACATGGAATGGTTTTTCGGAAGATGATCTGAAAGAAAATCCGCATAAAGGCCCGAAGTACGTAGGCGATTTTATGATCGGTACTTATTTTTCATGGGAGCTTGATGTGTGGAAGAAATTACGCAATGCAAAAAAAGCTGCGGTGATAAGATATTTATCAACCATTGAAGGAAAAAACTTTATGGTTACAAATATCATTGCTGAAATTGCCAGCTCGTATTATGAGTTGATGGCTCTTGATAATCTGTTAGCGATCATTCAGCAAAACATTGAGCTGCAAAGCAATGCCTTGCAGGTTGTGAAACTGGAGAAAGATGCGGCCAAGGTTACGCAGTTAGCAGTTAATAGGTTTGAAGCGCAATTGCTCAACACAAAAAATCTGCAATACGAAATACAGCAGAACATTGTTGAAACAGAGAACAGGATCAATTTTTTGGCGGGGCGTTTTCCGCAACCTGTTGTACGCAACTCGGCTGCGTTTAACAACCTGGTACTCGATCCGATCTTTGCAGGTGTTCCTTCTCAACTGTTGTCCTGGCGTCCGGATATTCGGCAAGCTGAGTTAGAACTTGCAGCAATGAGGTTAGATGTACAGGTGGCGAAGGCGAATTTCTATCCATCGTTCAGTATTAATGCAGGTGTTGGTTTGCAGGCATTCAATCCTGTGTACCTGATCAGGCCTGAGTCGATTCTTTATAATTTAGCAGGAGACCTGGTTGCGCCATTAATCAATAAGAATGCGATTAAAGCAACTTACTTCAATGCCAATGCGAAACAGGTACAGGCAGTTTACAATTATGAGCGTTCTATTTTAAATGCACATATTGAAGTAGTGAATCAACTTTCAAGAATGGACAACTTCACGAAGAGTTATGAAACGAAAGCGAAGGAAGTGGACATTCTTACACAATCGATCACTATTTCTAACAACCTGTTCCGTTCGGCAAGAGCAGATTATATTGAAGTGCTGCTAACGCAACGTGAAGCATTGGAATCGAAAATTGATCTGATAGAAATCAAACTGAAACAACTCGATGCCAAAGTAAATATTTATAAAGCGTTGGGCGGCGGTTGGAATTAACTAGCACCTCGATCTGAAAAAAATACAAAGGTTGGCTTCGTTTCATCCCGAATGAACGAAGCCAACCTTTTCTGTTCATACCAACGAAACCACAATCATCATCTACAGCTCTTCATTCACAACAGGAACATCTGCTGATGGCTTCACACTGAAATGTGCTCTCACCTTTGCAATCATTTGCGGTTCGGTCATTTGCTCAGAACTGTCGATAGTAAATTCTTTCTGTTTAAACTGTGCATCATCTTTCAAATGATTTTGAAATTGCTCCTGTGCATTGCCGGGGCCGAAAATATACAGTTCATCGTATACCAGTAACAGAGCAGCAACTGATTTGTAATATTTCAACAGATCTGATTGCTTTGCGTGGTTCCTCGAATCTTTATCGCCTTCCCTGTCGTGTGTATCTGGTTCTATCCTGTCCTGTATAATATAATCGCCTTCTTCATAATCCGGTGCCGGCCGTATAACAACTGCTTTGGTGCTGTCAAGATAAACTCCGGCTACTCTTTTTTGTTGTTGCTGCTTCATTTAATTATAGTCATTTAAATATGATTGTTTTTGCAAATAATTTTTGTTTCCCCCTTCTCTGCAACGTTCTTATCAGGGTGCACTGCCGGAAAAGAATCATTTAACACTCTCCTGGCTCTCAGGAAATCTTTTCATTTCAACAGTACTGTGAACAGTTAAAAAATCAAGTAAATGCTGATTGAATTCATCTGGCTGTTCAAGGTTCGATACATGACCGGCATTATCAATCACATGCATAATTGACCCTTCAATCAATTGATGCATAAAATCAGATTGAGCAAGTGGTGTTACTTCATCTTCTCTGCCGCAAATGATCAACGTTGGAATGTCTATGGCACCTAGTGTAGAACAGGTTTCAGAACGTTCAGCAAGTGCAACTAACCCCGCTGTAATAATTTGTTGGGAATTCGCAAACACCACTGTACGTAATGTTTCAACCAATTCCTCTTTATTACTCAAGGTCTCTTTATGGAAAACACTTTTGATAAATTCCTCATTAAAATTCTTAACTCCATTCACATTAATATCATCAATAACCTTATACCGCTTTTCCTTTACTGCCGGAGAATCGGCAATACATTGTGTATCACACAGGATCAATGCCTCAAAGTGACCAGGAAAGCGTTGCATTGCATTGAGTGCAATGAAACCACCCATCGATAGTCCGCAAATAATGGCTTTCTCAATGTGTAACTTGTACATAAACGTGAGCAGATCATCAGCAAACAAATCAATGCTGAGAGATGATTGCTCGTACCTGGACTTTCCAAATCCACGTATATCACAGGCAATTACACGGTTGGTTGCCTGCAAAAACTGCAGTTGCTGCTTCCACATTGCTTTACTGAAGGGATAACCATGTAAGAAGATGACAGGAATGCCGTCCTCTCCAAGATCATCATACGATAAATTGAAATCATTGACCGGAATGGTTAAATCGTATCCTTTCGTTTCTGTATGCATAACATTCGTTTTAAACTGTTTCTTTTGTGATCTGATCTTTATTAACACCTGAATTGAACAACTGCTCTTCTACCTCTTTTATCATAGGTGGCGGACCACAGATATAAAACTGCTGTTTAAAATCTGTTACTTTTGTTTTCAGAAATGCTTCAGTAATTCTTCCATGATGGTAGCCATCAATCTGCTCATCCGATAAGATGTTGATAAATGCATCGCCAAGTAAATCTTCAAATTCCTGTTCAAGAATGATATCGGCTTTTGTTTTATTCGCAAACAGCAGCATATTTTTTCCTATTGCATTTTTCACTTTCAGATCTCTGAAAATGGAAATAAACGGCGTAATGCCGGCTCCTCCCGCAATAAAAACACCTTCTCTTTTATAGGCAATAGTGCCGTAAACATCATGCAGCACCAACTCATCACGTGGGCTTAAGTATAACAACTCATTTGTTACACCCTGCTCGCCCGGATAAGTTTTAATTGTAAACTCTAAGGAGTTGTGCGTTGGTAAACCCGTAAATGAAAAGGGTCTTTCTTCTTTCAGCCAGCCACGCCTGTTAATTGCAATGTCGGCCGCCTGCCCCGGAACAAAATCGAAACCTGCGGGTTTATTGGTAACAATGCGTAACACATCATGTGTAACATTGTCGATTGACTTTATCGTTAAAGTATGAATCCCCATCTTATTTTTTGCTTAATTAAGAAGCTGCTGCTCCCGATTCCTTTATTGGGTTTATTCTCAGCTTGCTGTCTGTAAACATACTGATTGAACTACAGGATTGCATTACATGATTTGTGAAAAGAGTTATACAATTCATACTCCTCCCGGAAATTGCACCCATTAAAGTCAATAAGCAGGGCAAGAATGTTGTGTAGGCGCCATGATTGCCGATGGAATCATCAAACAATTTCCTGAAAAATTTAAATAAGGAGTATTCAACATTTCCACCACAACGGTGAATAGCTTTCTTAATATCTTTGCCCTTTCCATCACTTCAATTCCATTCTGTTGAACACTGTCTTATTGATTGACGACGAAGAAAAACTAAGAAGCTTACTGGCAAAGATCATCAGCCTTGAAGGTTTCCAGGTAGTGGAAGCAGGTGATTGCAAGAGCGGTTTAAAAAAACTGGAGCAAACGGAAATTGACGTAGTGATCTGCGATGTAAAACTCCCCGATGGAAGTGGTGTCGAGTTAGCCAAAATCATCAAAAAAAAATACTCCCACCTTGAACTGATTTTATTAACGGCTTACGGTAACATCCCTGATGGCGTACAAGCGATTAAAAACGGCGCCTTTGATTATATAACAAAAGGAGACGACAACAACCGTATCATTCCTCTTTTATACAAAGCCATAGAAAAAGTGGCGTTGGCAAAAAGGGTACAGCAATTAGAAAAACAATTAGGCAAAAAATATTCATTCAGCAGTATACTTGGTCAATCGAAAGCAATTAAAGCAGCAGTTGATGCAGCAACAAAAGTAGCTGTTACCGATGCCACTGTTTTGCTTACAGGTGAAACTGGAACAGGTAAAGAAGTATTTGCACAGGCCATTCATAATAACAGCAACAGAAGCAAACAGAATTTTATTGCAGTAAACTGTTCTGCGTTTAGTAAGGAGTTGCTGGAAAATGAATTGTTTGGCCATAAAGCAGGTGCATTTACCGGAGCTGCAAAAGACAGCAAAGGTATTTTTGAAGAAGCCAATAACGGCACAGTGTTTTTAGATGAGATTGGTGAAATGCCACTCGATTTACAGGCCAAACTATTACGTGTATTAGAAACGTGTGAGTTTCTGAAAGTAGGCGACAGTAAATCAACCAAGGTAAACATTCGCATTATTGCTGCTACCAACCGTGATCTGCAAAAAGAAATTGCTGATGGTCATTTTCGGGAAGATCTGTTTTACCGTATCTCTGTTTTTACTATTTACCTCCCACCCTTACGTGAACGTATCAACGATATTGAAGAACTGGCAACACATTTCACAAAACAATTTGCTGCAAAAACAAATACCCGTATCACTGGTTTTTCAAAAGCATACCTCGAAGCATTGAAACTGCATAACTGGAAAGGAAACATCCGTGAACTGAAAAATGTAATTGAACGCAGCGTTATTCTTACGGAAGGCAATGAGTTAACGGTTGATACCTTACCTGCAGATTTTGAACAACTGAAAGAAGGTTCAAAAAGCAATACACTCTCAGCATTTGATTTAGCCAGTGCCGAAAAAATTCATATTCAGAAAGTATTGAACTATACCAACGGCAATAAAACAGAAACAGCAAAACTGCTGAATATTGCATTAACTACACTTTACCGTAAGCTGGAAGAATACAAGTTGACCACCTAAAAACAGGATCTAAAATATTATATTTGATAAGTCACCGGCTGACCACATAGGCACATAGGAAACAATAGTTAAAACATCTGCATGCGTATAACCAAACACCTGTTAAACGAATTGTCGTATGAAGTAATTGGAGCGGCAATTGAAGTACACAAATCTCTTGGCCCAGGTTTACTTGAATCGGTCTATCACAAATGCTTAATGCAAGAACTTGCTTTCAGAGAAATTCCGTTTGTAACAGAAATAAATATTCCGGTACTTTTTAAGGGCTTGCACATCAACACTGAATTGCGATGCGATCTTTTTATTGACAACTGCCTTGCCGTTGAACTAAAAGCCGTTGAAACAACACTACCTGTTCATGAAGCCCAGCTTTTGACATACATGAAATTATTAGAAGCTCCAAGGGGATTGCTCATCAACTTTAATTGTGTCAATCTGTTTAAAGAAGGCCAGAAAACATTTGTGAACCAGTTTTTTCGTGATTTACCCGATCAGTAAGAAATTCTATGTTCCCTATGTACCTATGTCTTTCGCAGCAACCCTTTCAAAACGATAGCCCACACCCTTTCAAAATGAAAGGGTTTTTCTTTTGCCCCAACCAGGCTCATTCTTCAAAAGCCTTTGCCAACCTGAGTTTCAGATTTTTTTCTTGATTTGGCTCATGCCTTGCCAATACTCCGGCATACCAATCAGCTATACTTATATGCTCACAACTTTTATACTCGTTATCGCAGGCCTTGCCTGTTTTACACTCTTTTTTAAAGCCATTGATTACTTCGAAAAATTTTAAAGCATGATTGTACTGTTTGTAATCGCCATCGCCGTATTCGCTTATATGTGTTATGTGCTGATAAAACCCGAAAAATTCTGACTGGTAATTGATGACAAAATCCATCAACTATCAATTTTCTAATGCTCAATTAATCAAAAATGAATTCTGAAATTTTAGGTATACTACTCATGTTTGGCGGAGCTCTTCTAATTGGTTTACCGCTGGGTAAATACATGGCACGTGTATATGCAGGAGAAAAGACCTTGCTCGATCCTGTAATGAACCCTGTTGAAAAATTACTCTTCCGCTTCAGCGGCATTAATGCAGGCAAAGAAATGAACTGGAAGCAACACATGGTTGCTATGCTCATAATCAATACGGTTTGGTTTCTGCTGGGTATGTTTGTATTAATGAACCAGGCATGGTTACCATTGAATCCGGATGGCAACCCCAACATGTCGCCTGATCTTGCTTTTAACACAAGCATTTCGTTTGTTGTAAACTGTAACCTCCAACACTACTCAGGTGAAACTAGTCTTAGTTATTTTGGGCAGTTGTTCCTCATGTTCCTGCAGTTTGTAAGTGCAGCCACAGGTATGGCTGCTGCGGTAATATTGTTTGTTGCGTTAAAAGAAAAAACAACTACGCAACTTGGCAACTTCTATAACGTCTTTGTAAAATCACTCACAAGAGTTTTATTACCCTTATCAATTATAGTTGCCATTATTTTTTTGTTGAATGGTATGCCAGTGGGGTTTGAAGGAAAGGATACCATTACCAGTTTACAAGGCGATACAATAAACGTTTCAAGAGGTCCGGTAGCTGCTTTTGTTGCCATTAAACATTTGGGAACAAATGGTGGTGGTTTCTTTGGTGCCAACAGTGCACATCCGTTAGAGAATCCCAGCTATTTTACCAATATTATTGAAATGATTGCGCAGCTCATCATTCCATTTGCTATGATCTTTGCGTTTGGTTTTTACCTCCGCAAGCGAAAACTGAGCTGGATGATTTTTGCTGTGATGACGTTTGGCTTTCTCTTACTCGCCATTCCCAATATTATGATGGAAGTAAAAGGCAATCCTGCTATTACAACAATGGGTATTAACAATAGTGCAGGTGCTATGGAAGGAAAAGAAGTACGTTTTGGTGCAGCGGCTTCCGGCTTCTGGAGTATTGCCACAACTGTTATTTCAACAGGATCAGTGAATGCCATGCACGACAGCACCATGCCATTAAGCGGCATGAATGAATTACTGGCAATGATGATCAATGCTTTCTATGGTGGTTGTGGCGTAGGCTTACTCAACTTTTTCATCTTCATTATTCTTGCTGTGTTCATCAGTGGATTAATGGTAGGTCGCACACCTGAGTTCTTGGGCAAAAAAGTAGAAGCAAGAGAAATAAAAATTGCGATGATCATTGCATTGCTGCATCCATTGTTGATTCTGGCAGGCACAGCATTGTCCAGCTATTTGTATCTGCATCATCCTTCCAACGCTGCATGGTTGAACAATCCGGGGTATCACGGCTTTAGCGAAATGTTATACGAAAACACCTCTGCCTCTGCCAATAACGGAAGTGGGTTTGAAGGATTGGGCGATAATAATTTATGGTGGAATATCAGTACAGGCTTTATATTGATACTCGGCCGTTTCTTACCTATCATCGGCCCTGTTGCCATTGCAGGTTTGCTGGCACAGAAAAAATACATACCGGCAGGTGCAGGCACATTAAAAACAGATACCTCCACATTTGGTATTATGATTTTTGCCGTGATTGCCATCATTACAGCATTGGCATTTTTCCCTGCACTTGCATTAGGACCCATTGCAGAATATTTTAACCTGCATCTCTAAAGAGACTTTGAATACAATTATGAACCGGCAATTGATTTAGTGATTTACTTAAAGAAAAAAAAGCCGGTATAAAAAATAAATATCATGTCAAAGCATCAGCAAAAAAATAAATTATTCGAACGCAGTTTACTGAAAGAAGCGTTTGTGCAATCATTTGTAAAACTCAGTCCTGCAAAAATGTTCCGTAACCCTGTTATGTTTACAGTATGGGTAGGTACACTCGTAATGATAGCAGTTTGTTTTTGGGTTGCCTTTACTCCCCCTTTAGGGGGTTTGGGGGGTAGTCAGGGAAGTCTTACCTACAATCTTATTGTAACTGCCATTCTTTTTATCACATTGTTGTTTGCAAACTTTGCCGAAGCCATTGCCGAAGCAAGAGGTAAAGCACAAGCCAACAGCTTACGTAAAACAAGAGAAGAAACTCCTGCAAAATTAATACAGCCTGTGGGTGATATTTATGTGAATGAACCGAAAACTATCGCTTCTTCACAACTAAAAAAAGGCGATGTCTTTCTTTGTGAACCCGGCGATATCATTCCATCTGATGGAGAAATTATTGAAGGACTTGCTACCATTGATGAAAGTGCAATCACCGGCGAAAGTGCCCCGGTGATCCGTGAAGCAGGTGGCGATAAAAGCAGTGTAACAGGCGGCACCAAAGTTTTAAGCGACCAGATAAAAGTAAAAGTAACAACAGAACCCGGTGAAAGTTTCTTAGATAAAATGATTGCGTTGGTTGAAGGTGCATCACGACAAAAAACACCCAATGAAATTGCACTCACTATTTTGCTTGCAGGCTTTACGCTGGTGTTTATTATTGTAACCATTACCTTAAAACCGTTTGGTGATTATGCACAAACACCAATTACTATTGCTGCATTTATTTCGTTGTTTGTGTGTCTAATTCCTACCACTATCGGAGGCTTGTTATCTGCCATTGGCATTGCAGGTATGGACAGAGCATTGCGTGCAAACGTTATTACCAAAAGTGGTAAGGCAGTTGAAACAGCAGGTGATATTGATGTGTTGTTGCTTGATAAAACAGGTACCATTACCATTGGTAACCGTAAGGCAACAAATTTTTATCCTGCGCCCGGAGTGGAAGAAGATCATTTCATTAAATCAGTAGTGTTGAGTTCACTGGCAGATGATACACCGGAAGGTAAATCCATTATTGAACTGGGCGGCATTGATGTAAAGAATTTCAAACTCAACAATCCCCGTTACATCAAGTTCACTGCAGAAACAAGAAGCTCTGGTATTGATGTAGATAATATACGCATTCGTAAAGGTGCATCAGATGCAATCCGCAATCTATGCGAAAAGAATGGCAACAACGTTCCAAAAGAAACAGAAGAAATTGTAAAACAGATTTCGAGCAATGGCGGTACACCGCTGGTGGTTGCAGAAAACGAAAAAGTAATTGGTGTAATTGAATTGCAGGATATTATTAAACCCGGTATTCAGGAACGCTTCGAACGGTTACGTAAAATGGGTATTAAAACAGTAATGGTAACAGGCGACAATCCATTAACCGCAAAATACATTGCTGAAAAAGCAGGTGTAGATGATTTTATTGCCGAAGCAAAACCGGAAGATAAAATGAATTACATCCGCAAGGAACAAGCAGAGGGAAGATTAGTAGCGATGATGGGCGATGGTACCAACGATGCCCCTGCCCTTGCACAGGCCGATGTTGGTGTTGCCATGAACAGCGGTACACAAGCCGCTAAAGAAGCAGGTAATATGGTTGACCTGGATAATGATCCTACCAAGCTGATTGAAGTAGTGGAAATTGGGAAACAGTTACTCATGACGAGAGGAACACTCACCACTTTCAGTATTGCAAATGATGTGGCAAAATACTTTGCTATTATCCCAGTTCTGTTTTTAGGGATATTTCCACAATTAACCACTCTAAATGTTTTAGGATTTACAAGTACAACAAGCGCGATATTGTCAGCGATCATTTACAATGCGTTAATCATTGTCTTTTTAATCCCAT
>JAKFDY010000479.1:0-7633 GCA_036675885.1 Lacibacter sp.
AAACATCAGTACTACTAACCTAAACGGAGAGATTACAATGTGTTCATCAGAGCCGTTCAGTACTGACACTGTATCAACATGATAGCATTAACTAAACAAAACAAGCCTGTAGAACTGCGTCGTTTTACGGCTCAGGATATCGGGCATCTGCTCACTTATTTGCAGCAGCTCAGCCCTGCAACGGCAAGACGTTTTCAACCGCACTCTTTTCATCAGGAAGAGATATTAAACTTTTACAATCATCACGAGCATGAAGCATGGATTGCTGTTGATCCTTCATCCGGAACAATCATTGCCTATACTGTTTTGAAAAAAGGCTACCTGCACCATGATTATCCACGACTGCAGCAATACGGTGTAGATATTTCCTATGATCATTGCTATACCATTGCACCATCAGTTACAGATGAATGGCAAAGTACAGGTGTTGGTCAGCTCTTATTCAATTACGTTCTGAATGAAATGAAAAACAGGAATGTGAAACAGCTCATTCTCTGGGGTGGTGTTCAAATCGATAACATCAAAGCTGCTCGCTTTTACCATAAGAACGGCTTTCGTTCATTGGGCCATTTTCAATACAACGGATTGAACGAAGACATGCTTCTTACTTTGTAAATCCCTGTTGCACATCAACCTTCTTTCATTTATCAACATTTTTCATTTCCCTGATTAAACAAATTTCACAACCAGGCAACGTGCTGTATTACTGCTCTTGCATTGCAGCTGAAAAACTGAAGCTTCTTTGCACGAAATACTCAATGAAAAAGAATTACCAGCATTGTAATTGCGTAAATAATAAAGTCACTTAAGTAAAGCTACCAAGTTGTTTTTCCTGTTTTTCAACAGGCTTTCCCTATTTGCATTTTTGTATGCAATAAGATATTATTTTGCATCGTTATTTCATTGACACACTACCCTTCCTCTGCACAGTAAAACCGTTTCAACTGCTTTATTTAAACCAAGTATGCTATGAAACTTTTTACATCATTACTACTGCCTGTTACAGTGCTTGCAATGGCCTGTTCAACCAATTCAAATCCTGTAACCTCGGTTCCGGAAACAACAAGGGCAACACCGGTTGTATATAAAACCACTGTTTCAACAACCGGCAAAGTTGATAAAACCGGTATTCGTCCAATGCAGAAATATTACCGGCCAGCAGGTATAACCTCGGGGCCTGTTCGCATTGTCATTGATAAATCTGATTTTGAATTACGGGTGTATGACAGTAAAGGATTACTGGCCGCTTACCCTGTTGTATTTGGTTTAAAACCTTTGGAAGATAAATTCATGCAGGGCGACCGCAGAACTCCTGAAGGATCATTTAAAATTGCTTACAGCAAAGAACATCAATTATGGAGAAAAATGTTGATGTTAGATTACCCGACAACAGAAAGCCTGATTAAATACAAACTCCGTAAAAAAGATGGACTTATACCTGCAAATGCAAGTGTAGGTAACGGCATAGGTATACATGGCGTGGAAACAGGTAACGATTATTTTATTGACCGCTATTACAACTGGACCAACGGATGTATTTCACTGAAGAATACACATATTGATGACCTTGCCCGTTATGCAAAAGCAGGTACACCAGTTACAATCCAGAAATAAATGATCAGTTGATATTGCACAGATCAATTTCATCCATTGGTTTGGTACTGAGGATCACTTTATTAATAACGTCTTTCATGTTATAATAAACGATCATGATGCCAAAGGCCATTTGATAAGCTTCCCAATTGGTATCTTTCATTTTGGGATTGCCAAAACGCACAAACAGATCATCACGCTTTGCACCTAATACAGGCACGGTGAATTTTCCTTTAAATGCATCGGTAATCACTACATAATCCCGTTGTATATAAAAGCAAATGCCTTTATCATCATAATAAACACCACCGCCGCAGCCCGATTCATTTCCTTCTTTATCGGCTGAAGTAAAACAAGGGAGTTTGGCTTTTATCTGTTCAGGATCAGCATTAGGCTTTGCTTCATTGATCCAGCCTTTGTGTACATCAACGGTGATGACGCCGCAATCGGGTTTGGTTTTTAATTGTGCCCCTGCACTATATACAATCACCATAAAAAACAAAAAACTAAAAGTAGATTTCATAGAAATTATTTGCTGTAATACTACAAATTTCTACGCATACTTTCATCAGAACAAACAGGACATTGAAACAAAATCAGTTTGTACTACAGAGATCAATATCATCGGTTGTTTTGGTACTGATGATCACTTTGTTTACCACACCCTTTGCATTGTAATAAACGATCATGATGCCGTAAGCCATTTGATAGGCTTCCCAGTTGGCGTCTTTTAACTTTGGATTGCCAAACCTTGTAAACAATCCACCTTTTTTAACACCCATTACAGGGGCAGTAAATTTTCCCTTAAATTTTTCGTTGATCACTATGTAATCACGCTGCGTATAAAAACGAATGCCTTTGTCATCAAGGTAAACACCACCGCCACAGGTAGAAGAAGACCCTTCCTTTTCAAACGAAGTAAAACAAGGAAGTTTTACTTTCATTTGTTCAGGGTCGGCATTGGGTTTGGTTTCGTTAATCCAGCCTTTGTACACATCAACCGTTAATACACCACAATCGGGTTTTACTTTTAATTGTGCCGATGCTGCAAAACCGGATATCATCAATAAAAGCAGAAGAGCAGTCTGTTTCATATGTTCATTTTTATTGTTAGGAATTTGCCCCCTAGTATTACCATAAACATTTACCCTTAGCATTAATCATTATTATGGCTCATTTCATGGAATATTGCTTCTTATACACTGCAAAATCCCTGCTAAAGTTTGTTTTAACCGTCTTTCTTTGCCGGCAACAGGAAATTTTTATCTTCACGCCATGTTTTTTCTCTTATCGAAACTCCTCTCCTTTTTTATTTCGCCCTTTAACTGGCTGCTCATTTTTGTGCTGATCACTTTTTTTACAAAAGACCAGCAACGGAAACGTCGCCGTGTTATCTTTTGCATCAGTTGGTTTCTGCTGTTTTCTAACCCATATATTATTCACAAACTTTCGCTTAACTGGCAGGCAAAGCAAAAGACATTGAACACTGGAGAACAATATGAAGCAGGGATTTTACTTGCAGGATTTGTAGGTTTTGAATTCAAGACCAAACAGGGATTTTATGGTGGCGCCAGCGATCGTTTTATACAAGCCGTTCGTTTATACAAACTCGGGCATATCAAAAAAATATTGATCACAGGTGGCAGTGGCAGTGTGCTGCGACAGGAATACAAGGAAGCTGATTTTGTAAAAGACCAGCTGCAACAAATGGGTGTGGCAAATGAAGATATTCTGAGTGAAAACCAAAGCCGTAATACCTACGAAAATGCGGTGTACTCAAAAAAGCTGCTTGATTCGCTGCAGCTAAAAGGACCTTACTTGCTCATTACTTCGGCGATGCACATGAAACGGTCGCAACAGGTGTTTACCAAAGTTGGATTAAACACAGTTGCTTATCCTTGCAACTTTACTTCCATTAATAACCCACAGTTATTCTGGGAATCTGTTACACCTTCTCATCATGCATTTCAGGGATGGGATAATTATTTGAAAGAAGTGGTTGGCTTGCTGGTGTATAAGATGACGGGAAAAGCGCGAAAAGCAGCCACTAGCTATTTGCTGCCAGCTACTCGCAAATACAGAGTGCTTCGTTCGGCTAGCAGCTAGCAGCGAACAGCTTATAACTTTCTTACCTCCACCGTATGCATCTCCCCTAACTTAAACAACACTTCTTCTAACCTGTTTTTGGGTATACTTATCTCTACATCGCAAAAAAGATTCGTTTCTTGTTTTACCACTGTACAGTTGTATTGTTTTACGATCATCATTACATCATTCATGCGTGTATAATCAAAGTGTAATTGATAGTTCACTTCAATTTGCTTTTGAATGATGGGAGTTGTTTGCAAAGCAAGCGACGTAACTGTTTTGTAAGCATTGATTAACCCCGGCACGCCTAACAGGGTGCCTCCAAAGTATCGCACTACCACCACCAGCACATTGCAAAGCTTCTTGCTATCGATCTGGCCGAGGATAGGACGACCTGCACTGCCCGATGGCTCACCATCATCACTCACACGAAATGTATTTCCATCAACACCTAAACGATAAGCAAAACAATGATGCACAGCTTTGGGATGTTCTTCTTTCAGCAACTTCATCTTTGCTTTAAAATCATCAACAGAAGTTAACGGGTAAGCATAGGCCAAAAAACGACTCCCCCGGTCTTTAAACTCGGCTAAAACAGGTTGGGCGATGGTATAATAAAATTCTTCGTTCATTTTTTTCAATAAGCAATTTGCAATAGACAATAAGCAATCTTTAACCGTAAGCGATCAGTGCAATGGCAGCGATGGATATTATAATTCCTAACCAGTTAAGCTTCGTCAGTTTTTCTTTGAATAGCAGGAATGCTGCAACTGTACTGAACAAAACAATTCCCATGTTATTAATAGGAATGATGGCGGAACTGTTACCTGCATATGCCTTCAACACACTCATGAGGCACCAGATGGAAAAATAATTCGGCACACCAATGATGATACCGGCAAGCACAGCTTTTGGTTCAAACTTTGCCCGGCCGGTTGTAAACAGGAACACTAAACTGATGATACCAATTGAAGCAGCTGCTGCAAATGCACTGATGAGATAGGCATTTTGATTTGCTTCAGTGATATAAGTTGTTTCGACATATTTGATCATAGTATCCAGCAAGCCGCTTGCGACAAATAATATTACTGGCAACAGGAAATAAGCAGTCTTCACCACTTTGCCCGAAGGCTCAACATTACCAGGTGCGGGCCAGCACGTCAGTATTACTGCAAGCAGGGCCAAAACTACACCGGCCACTTTTAATGCAGTTGCTTCTTCGTTATACAAATAAATGGAAAACAAGAAAGGTATCACCAACGACAATTTATTTCCAACTGATGCAACAGCCACGCCCATTGTTTGTGCTGTTTTAGCGATCACATTAAACAGCGCAATAAAAACTGTTCCCATCAACATGGCCCAACGAAACCACTCTTCTCCAATTACTTCATTATTGATAGGGAATGCGTCATTCACAAAAGACCCGGTAATTACACAGGTGATATAATTAAACACAATTGCCTGGAATGTGTGTATGTGTAATTTCTCAAGAAGCTTAAACGATAACGTTAACCATGAACTGAAAACGACACTACCTAACAAAAGTAAAAGCATATTACAATGAGTGATGAGTAATGAATGATGAGTTTTTAAAGCATCCAATTCGATCTGAACCGATGTGTTGTTCACCGGTTTGTACAGAGTTGGTCAATTGCGGTGCCGCTAATCCGTCTTCAACAGTTAGTTGCCCGTTGGTAATGATTCTTGCTTCGTCCCACAAACCGGCAGCAATAAAACTTTGCAGCAGTTGAGCACCCCCTTCAACGATCACACTATTGATGTTGAGTTGATACAATGCATTTAATAAAGCAGGAACAGTATCAGCATCAGCCGGCAATTGATAGTATTGCACATTTCCTTCTTCACTATTTTTTATCGAATTAAAAACAATTGTTCTTTCATCATCATTAAACAGTTTTAATGTATTCGGCAAGCGTAATTGTTTATCCAGCACTAAACGAACAGGTTGTTTGCCGGGCCAGTAGCGGTTGGTGAGTTGCGGATCATCAAGCAAGGCAGTATTCGTTCCAACTAGAATGGAAGCTTCTTCACTGCGCCATTGATGCACTAAACGATTGGTAAACTCATTGCTTATGAGCAATCGTTCATGAGCGGAGTTTAAAGTCTCCCCTCCGGGGAGATTTAGAGGGGCCGCTATTTTCCCATTCTTTGTTTGTGCCCACTTGAGAATAACATATGGACGTTGCTGCTGGTGAAATGTAAAAAAGCGTTTATTGAGGTCAATACATTCGTCTTTCAACACATCAACGATCACTTCCACACCTGCTGCTTTCAGTTTTTCAATACCCTTACCATCTACTTCTTTAAATGGATCACGACAGCCGATCACCACTTTTGGAATTTTGTGTTTGATAATAAGATCGCTGCAAGGCGGCGTTTTGCCAAAATGAGCGCAGGGTTCCAGAGATACATAAATAGTGGACTGCGAAATCAGATCTGAATGCCCTTTTTCAATCGCCTGGCGGATACAATTCACCTCGGCATGCGCTTCGCCATATTGCTGATGCCATCCTTCACCGATGATCTCATTATTGTACAGCAATACCGCCCCCACCATTGGATTTGGTGCAACCGAGCCTGCACCTTTACGGGCAAGTTCTATACAACGCTGCATATATTGTTCGTCGATGGTCATTAAGGCTGCAAAAATAGCGGATTCATTAGGGTTGCCAACGTTTTTAAGGTTGGCAACACTGCCCGGCAGGTATGCCATACTTATTACTACCTGATAAATTTGATCTTTATCTAATAAGTATGGCATACCTATCGCCTGCCTGAATTAGCTTTGCAGAAATGACCTGGCAGGAACAATATCAACACTTACGGGAAGCATTAACTGCTGCACATGAAGCATCTGAAGCTGAAGCAATCGCTGAATTGGTTGTTGAACATGTGGGTAAAAAGAAGATACAGCAACTCAAACAAGAGATTGTTTCAATTGAAGAAACCCAACAACTTGATCGTATTCTGCAACAGCTCCTCACCCATCGTCCGCTACAATATGTATTGAATGAAGCATGGTTTTATGGGCTGAAGTTTGAAGTAAATGAAAGTGTGTTGATTCCAAGACCGGAAACGGAAGAGTTGGTGGATTGGATTGTAAAGGATGTGAAAAGTGGAAAGTGGAAAGTGGAAAATGATGAAGTACGAAATACGAAGTACGAGGTACGAAGTGCAGTCCCACCATTCACCACTCACCATTCACCATTCACCATCCTTGATATTGGCACCGGCAGCGGCTGCATTCCTATCGCACTCAAAAAAAATCTTCCTGAAACAGAAGTATCAGCAATTGATGTTTGCAGTGATGTTTTGTATACAGCTACAACCAATGCGGTGAATAATGAAACAGAGATCGATTTTCAGTTGTTGGATTTTTTAGATGAAAGCAAATGGAGTGAATTAAGTAAATATGATGTCATCGTCAGTAATCCACCATACATCAAAACAACAGAAGCAACTACCATGAGCAAACATGTGCTGGAATTTGAACCGCACAAAGCGTTATTTGTTCCTGATGAAGATGCATTATTGTTCTATCGAAAGATAGCCGATTTTGCATTGCAACATCTTCAACCAAATGGTGCCGTTTATGTTGAGATCAATCAGCAGTTGGGAAAAGAAACCGTTGAATTATTTCAGCAAAAAGGATTTACTGTTGCATTGAAAAAAGATATGAGTGGGAATGAACGGATGATAAAAGCCGTTTTTTAGTTCTAAGTTCAATACTTAAAAGTTCTACGTTCTATAGTTCTGAAGTTAAGGCTCTGTTCAGCAATGCCCCTATTGTACAAGAGTCCCGACGATGAATGTCGGGATACAGACCGAGAGCGTTTGTATGCGACGCCAATGCAGATAATTATTATTCTACAGTTGGTAACACAAAACTTAGAACTCAGAACTTAAAAAACTTTACTGCACTCCTTTC
>JAKFDY010000480.1:0-7425 GCA_036675885.1 Lacibacter sp.
GACATTAAATGATCTCAAGAATAACGGAGTTGATGTGGTAACGATTGGCCAGTACCTACAGCCAACAAAAAAGCATTTAGCTGTACAACGTTTTGTTCATCCGGATGAATTTGCGGAGTACCGTGAAATTGGTTACAGCATTGGTTTGGATTATGTGGAGAGTGGTCCGTTGGTGCGTTCAAGTTATCATAGCGAAAAGCATGTGGTTCCCGGTTACGGCAGAGCCAAATGGGAAGAAGAGAAAGCAAATTTTATTGCATAGATTTTTTATGAAGAAAATATTACCTGGAGCAGTGTTGTTATTAACATCTGCTCCTTTTTGTTTGGCACAGGTTAACTGGAAGAATGTTGATTCTATTTTTGGATCATTGCCTTCATCAGTTCATGTATATACCACAAATGATGCAATTGAAGGGAAGCCGAATATTGCTTACTATGTAATTGCTGATTTGAAAGACAGGAAACTGAATTTCACTACTGACACAACCTGCAAACGACGCTTTACACCGCAACAGTTTTATGAAAAGAATCAACAGCCATTGCTGGTAGTGAACGGAACTTTTTTTGATTTTGCTTCGAACAGGAATTTGAATGCAGTGATAAAAGAGGGGAAGTTGATATCGTACAATGTGCATACAACTGCATTGAAAGGAAAGGACACGTTGATGTATATGCATACGTTTCGTTCTGCCATTGGCATCAGTAAAAAAAGAAAAGCTGATGTGGCGTGGTTGTATACTGATAGTGTTGCGAAATATTCATACGCATCACAGCAACCACCCGCTCCACTCAAAGACTCTTTTCCTTTTTTTTCATACCCAATCAAATCCTTTAAATACACGTATCAGCTACATAGTAATAAATACCAACGAAGGTTCCATAAATGGAAAATACAAACAGCCATTGCAGGTGGTCCGGCGTTAATTCAAAATGGAAAGATTGCTATCAGTAACAATGAAGAACGTATGTTCATGGGCAAAGCGATTGATGATAAACATCCACGCACAGCCATGGGTTATACAGCTGATGGCAAGTTGATCATTCTTGTTGTGCAAGGTCGTATGCCCGGTATTGCAGAAGGTGCTTCGTTAACTCAACTCGCAAAATTGTTACTTGATCTCGACTGTGTGGAAGCATTAAACCTCGATGGGGGTGGCAGCAGTTGCATGCTGGTGAATGGAAAAGAAACCATTAAGCCAAGCGATAAAGAAGGGCAAAGACCTGTGCCCGGTGTATTTATTATTCAAACAAAAAATAAATAATTTTATACCTCCTTCGGGATGTAGCGCAGCCCGGTAGCGTGCTTCGTTCGGGACGAAGAGGTCGCTGGTTCGAATCCAGTCATCCCGACTTCTGATTTACTTCTTATATGAAAGCTGTTACTCATCTTTCCTAAACAACAATTGCCTGTATTTCTGATACAGGAATGAAATGATCAGTAACAGAATACCGATAGATGAGTAGGTGATGATTTTTTCTACGGTAGTAAAATTCATGCTGTCTACTATAACCAGTTTGATCAATGTAACAGCAAACAATCCAATGGAAATAAACCGGGGTGTTCTTGTATTCAGCCAAAAACCGGTAATAAATAATGCGACAGCCATTGCAATCCAGCTAAAAGAAATTGTAATTCCTTCAAAACGAAGCGGCACATACAGGATCAGCAGGAATATTGCAATATAAACATAAAAGTAACTGAGCAAACGATAGGCGTGCAGCAAGAAGTAAACAGCAATTGCCAGTATAATGTGAACGGCAGCTGTTGCAAGAGTAACGCCTGCAAAAACTCCTTCCTCATGGTTGTTTTTATATAGCAGCAGGAGAGCCATGTAAACAAAAAAACTCAGTACGGCAATAAATACATAATCAGCGGCATTTAAAACACGTTTCCGCAGAATATGAAAGCCGCAAATGGTAATTGTAAATTGGAGAAAGAAAAGGATGGAAAATAAAATTCCTGTACTGTACCTGCTGAAATCATATTTTATCACAAGCCATGAAAGCAGTATGATCCACGAAAAGCTGAAAGATAAAATTTTCAACCAATCCCATTCTTTTCTGAATGAAATAAACAAGATGCCACTGTTAATGATAAAGATGTACGAAAATAATGCGGCAATATTGCCTGAGTTGCTGCCAACCAGAAACGGGATGCCATATGCGCCAACCAAACCAAGTATGGCAATCTCCTGCCTGGTTTCACGCAACGATACCCATACCGTAAAAATGGTAAAAGCCACCATTAAAGAAAAAGCAAAGGGGCGTGAAATAAGAGTGTAGAAATCATAAGCGCCATAAGTTGTAAAATAGAAAGTGGCCATTGCTCCGCTAAACAGAACGGCACTGAAAGCCTGGTATTTCCTGTGTAAAAAAATACTCACTGCCAGCAATGTGCTGCCTGAAATATATGCAAGTGTGATGCGTAGTAATGGCGAAATAAGGTTCGTGTCGATTGCAAGTTTTACACCAATTGCAATGCCTATGAGTAAAACAATAACGCCAATAAAGTTGAGCAGTTTCAAACCAATAAACTGCTCTATGCCGAAATTTTTCTTCGTTTTTGCATCGGAATCTTGCAACGCAGCATGGCCTGCAGGTTGCGTTGAACGAAGGTAAATCCGTACTTCGTTTTTCAGCAATTCGAGCTGCTGCTGGTTTTGTTGCTGCTGCTGCTCCAATTGTCTTATTTTGTTCAAAAGCTCCTGTAGTTCTGCATCGAATTGTTCTGTCATACTACTAAAATACCAAAACGAAACAATCGGGGGAACTTTATTCAATCCATTGCTTTTGACCAATGAAAGAGGTTATACCTGGAGGAATAGCCATCTTTCAGGCACAACTTTTGACCAAACAGCTTGTTAAAAGCCTGTATTTGTATAAACGGCCGGTAATGGCACGGCTTTTCTCGTTATTTTTACAGTAATTGTTTTATGTCAAATTTTATCCAATATATGTTTAGTAAAAAGAGTTTGCTGATCATACTGGTCCTCATGTTGGGGGGCAGTATCTTTTACGCCGTACAATCATCCTCTACCCGTAATGAACCAACCAACCGTTTTGAACGTATCCTGCAGTTGATCGGTGAGTTTTTGGAAGAAGGGCATTATAACCCTAAGAAGATTGATGATGCGTTTTCAAAAACGGTGTTTACCAAGTTCCTGAAGGATCTTGATGCTGATAAAACATATTTCCTGAAATCAGATATTGAGGAATTTAAGAAATATGAGGCCAAGATAGATGATGAGATCCATGGTGCACGACTTGAATCATTTTATGCAATCAATGCGGTGTATAAAAAACGCATGGAAGAAGTGGCTTTGATCTACAAAGACATCTTGCAAAAGCCGTTTGATTTTGCTGTTGAAGAAAAGTACATGGACGATGATGACAAACGTACTTATGCAAAAACAGAAGCTGAGCGCAAAGAAGCGTGGCGCCTGAAATTAAAGTATTATGCTCTTGACCGTTATGTTGATCTTATTGAACAACAGGAAAAAAATAAAGGCAAAGAAGGTTTTGTGGTGAAGACAAATGTGCAGATGGAAAAAGAAGCACGTGAAAAAGTGTTGAAGACCTTCGATCGTATGTTCGATCGTTTCCGTAACCGCTTTAAAGATGAGGATCGTTTCAATTACCTCGTGAATAGCATTACAGAAACAATGGATCCTCACACCAGCTATTTACCACCATTGGAAAAAATTGCTTTTGATGAACAAATGAGTGGTGGTGAGTTCTTTGGTATTGGAGCTTCTCTGCTGGAAGAAGAGGGAAATATTAAAATAACTTCAGTGGTTCCGGGTGGTGCTGCTGCAAAATCGGGCGAAATAGAGGTTGGTGATATCGTATTGAAAGTAGCCCAGGGAACTGCAGAACCGCAGGATCTTACCGGTTATGAAGTGCCTGATGCGGTGCGTTTGATCCGTGGTAAGAAAGGAACGGAAGTAAGACTTTCGATCAAAAAGCCAAGTGGCGCTATTAAAGTGGTAACAATGATCCGTGAAAAGATCGATCTTGAAGAGAACCGTGCAAAAAGTACCATCATTAAAGGGCCGGATAATCATAAGATCGGTTATATCTATCTTCCTGCTTTCTATGCCGATTTCCAGGATGCAAACGGCAACCGTTGCGCACAGGATGTGGCAAAAGAGATCATCAAATTAAAAGCTGAAGGAGTAAACGGTTTGATCATTGATCTTCGCACCAATGGTGGCGGATCGTTAATGGAAACTGTTGAAATGGTTGGTTTGTTTATTGAAGAAGGGCCTGTAGTGCAGGTGAAGAGCAGGGATGAATCACCAACAATTCTTCGTGACCGTAACAAAAATGTATTGTGGGATGGCCCGCTTACTGTAATGGTAAACGAGTTCAGCGCATCTGCTTCTGAGATTTTTGCGGGAGCTATACAGGATTACAAACGTGGATTGGTTGTAGGCAGCACTTCAACTTACGGTAAAGGAACTGTACAACGTAATATTGAACTCGACCGTGCCAGCTGGACAAGTAATAATCCATCTGAACTCGGCAATATTAAATTGACACTTCAGAAATTCTATCGTGTTACAGGTGCAAGCACTCAATTGAAAGGTGTGGTACCTGATATTGTATTGCCTGATCAATACGAGTATCTTAAGATGCGTGAAAAAGATGAACCCTTTGCATTAACATGGGATGAGATCGGCAGCGCACAATACAAAACATGGAAATCTGATTTTGATTTCAATTACATTGTTCAGCAGAGCAAGCAACGCATCAGCCAAAGCCCTTCATTTAAACTGATTGGTGAAAAAAGTGATTGGTTATCGAAATATGATGATAAGCATTTCTCATTGAAGATCGATAAGTTCCGCCAGGAAAAGAAAACATTGGGCAGCACTATTCAAACAATTGATTCATTGACAAAGCTGAGCGCTCCGTTAGAGGTATCTAACCTTGATGTTGATCTTGCAGCAATTAAAGGAAATACCAATAAAGAAGAACGTAATAAATCATTTGTCAACAAACTTAAAAATGATCTTCATCTTGGTGAAACTGTAAACATCATGAATGATATGATACAGCAGTACTTTATTGCACAGAATAAACAAGCGGCAAAAACAAATAAATAATTAATTATTCTACAATAAAGATATTAAACGCCTCCGGTTTTACCGGAGGCGTTTTTTGTATGAAGAAGATAGCGATTGTTTAAAACAAAATGTTAAACACTGTTTGTGGAAACAATTTTCTTTGAGTTAAAGAAAGTTTGTATGAAGAGGAACTATATCTTAGCATCAACCATCTATAACTAATCTGTGAAAATATTTTTTTGCTGCCGCATTGTTTTATTTAGCGTATTCTTTTCCGTTTTCAGTTACAGTTTTTCAGTTGCGCAAGCAAAAGACTCTGTCAATATAGGGTCTGCAAAAGGGATCATCCATGACTCTGCTTTCAATTTTGTATTAACAAGCGCTACGGTTGCAGTTTACCGTGATAGCGACAGTAGTTTGTTGCAATACAGTTTACCCAATACGTTTGGAGAGTTTTCATTTAGATCCTTGCCAGTAGGAACAGCACTACGAATGGTTATTACGCATGTTGGTTACAAAGCTTTAACAAAGAAATTCAGCGTTTCAAAAGCGAAACCGGAGTATGAATTTGGAAAGATAAACCTGTTACGCAAAGCTGAAGGCGATAACGAGCTCAGCGAAATTGTCATAACACCGGTGCGTATGAATGGTGACACACTGGAGTTTAATGCTTCAGCCTTTAAACTGGACAAGAATGCAACAACTGAAGATCTGCTACGCAAATTGCCCGGCTTTACTATTTGGAGTGATGGAGAGATCACTTTCAACGGTAAAAAAATAAATTCTGTGTTGGTAGAAGGCAAGCCGTTTATGGGTGGCGATTTTGCTTCTGCTACACAAAACCTACCGAAAGATGCAATTCAGAAAGTACAGGTGTACCAGCAGGTAAATCAAAACAATTTATATGATTCCACTACAAACGTAAACCTTAAGTTAAAGGAGGATAAGAAGATGGGGCGTTTTGGAAAAGTGTCTGGAGGTTATGGTACTGATAAACGTTATGCCGCTGATGGAATGATGAGCGGCTTCAATAAAAAAATGCAGGTAAGTGTAGTAGGGGCGGTAAATAACATTAATAAACAGGCAAACAGTGCACAACAATTAATAGAAAACAGTTCATATAAAGGCGAGGGGGCAAGTATCGATTATCAGCCCAATTTCCGGATGGGAGGTTTGAATAAACCAATGGCTGCAGGCATAACGTTTCAATACGATTTTGTGCCCGAGCCTAATTGGCAGAATACACATCGCTTCAATTCCGATTATTTTCTGAGCGGTAATCATGCACTCAACCTCAGTAATACAAGTACAAATAGATTTTTGGGAAAGGATAGTTTACTGGTAAACAACTCGGCCAGCCGTAATTCAAATACAAACACTTCGCAACGGTTAAATGCACGCTACGAAAAAAATACTAAGAAATTACGTTTTACATTTTCAGGTAATGTTGGTTTGAACGACAACCAATCTTTTAATGAATCAAATGCACAACAGGAAAGAACAGGTGCAGGACTTATTAGCACCACAGAATCGAAAACTGAACATAAACAGCAGTCAAAAAATTATAATCTTAATCTTTCCTTGCAAAAACAAGAAGTTGATTATAACCGCACCCGGCCACGTCAATTTACATTGAACTATGCTGTTGGGATAATAGACAATGACGGAAGCAGTATGAATAACACAAAATTCCGCTCATTGGCTGACCCGACATTGAACAGGGATTACAGCCGGTTGTATGAACAGCAAGATCAGTTTTCGCTTAACAATCAACTTTCATTTGATTATCCAGCTTTGAAGCAGCTGATTTTCGGTAAGAAACGGATAGGCAATATCAATATTGGTATTTCAAACAGCATTGCTCTCCATAATAATCAATACACCGATAAGGTACAGGATTATGATACTACGGCTAAGCTATACCGACAGAACAACTACCTGACGAATAAAAGAGATCTGGATATTGTTAATATGCAACCGTCACTCAATTTTTCAAAATCCTTTTCAAAATATCTGAGTAACCGCTATTCTAAAAGCCTGTCAATTTCAGCCAGGGTAAAAGGACAGTATTATTATATGCAACACAAAGCAACGCAGTTGGTTCAGAATTTTGTGCAGGACTATAAGCGTTTTACCCCTGAAGCAAGTATTAATTATTATAATTATCAGTATGGCAGATATTCTTCCAGTTATACACTATCTTATAATCAAGCAGCAGGCTATCCACAGGTAAATCATATTGCTCCGCTTATCGACAGCTCGAATGTGTTTTACCTTCCCAAAGGAAACCGTGCAATACGCCCACAAACTCAACGGAGCCTTGCTTTTACTTTTAATTTATATGGACAGAAATCAA
>JAKFDY010000481.1:0-6957 GCA_036675885.1 Lacibacter sp.
GAGCCGGTGAAGGCGAGCACGTCGATATCGCCATGCAGCCCGATGGTAAAATAGGTTATGTGCAACCCATTGGCGAAAGGGCTATTCCCGGACAAGTGGTTGATAAGAACTCTACTGCAAATTTCGGCGTAGGTGCATTTTTATTGGCAGCTTGTGAGATGGTTCGTTACGTAGAAGCAAAAAAATAATTATACGGGCTATATATAAGAAGTTAATCAGCTGTTTCTGCAACCTGTTATTTTTAGTTACCTAAAACAATTATAAATGAAAATACAGGTTATCTTGCGGCAGGCAAGTATTGTATGCTGTTTTGTACAGCAACAACTGTTAGCACAGGATGCTGTTTTTTGCTGTAAATAAACAAAACATTCAACCTTCGAACAGGATTTGCCGGTAGTGGAATGGCTGCCTGCATCGAAGTTGATTTTTTTAAATAAGTATTCAATAAACAAACAGTTTTAATTAGTACGTATGTTAAGCAGAGCAGTTAGGTTAGGGATGGCAGCAATGCTGCTTTTTGTCGGTAATGTTTTTTCGCAAAGCATCACAAATGATTGGGAAAATCAGAAGTTACTTGATGTAAACAAAGAAGCGCCACATGCTTCCTTTATGTTATTTGAATCGCAAAAGGATGTAATTTCAGATAACTACACGAAGTCGCCTTTTTATCAATCGCTGAACGGCACATGGAAATTTGTTTACACAGCAAAGCATGCCGACCACATCAAAGATTTTTATCGAACCGATTTAAACAGCAGCAACTGGAACGACATTACAGTTCCTTCTAACTGGGAGCTGCAGGGCTTCGGTATTCCTATCTACACCAATATTGTTTATCCTCATCCAAAGAATCCTCCTTACATCGGAGAAAATAATCCTGTTGGTACATACCGTAAAGAATTTACTGTTCCTGAAAACTGGAGTGCCAACGAAGTTATTCTGCATTTTGGTTCCATCACCGGTTGTGCGTTTGTATATGTGAACGGACAAAAAGTGGGTATGACCAAAGCCTCCAAGACAGCCGCTGAATTTAATATCACTAAGTATTTACAAAAGGGAAAGAATCTGTTAGCTGTTCAGGTGTATCGCTGGCACGATGGAAGCTATCTCGAAGACCAGGACTTTTGGCGTTTAAGTGGTATTGAACGTGATGTGTTTTTGTTTGCCATGCCAAAAGCAACTGTTTGGGATTTTTATTTAAAGGCTGATCTTGATGGACAGTATAAAAATGGCGTGTTCAATGCCGATGTTGATGTCCGTCAGTTTGCCGGCAATAAACTCAGTGCAGGTGTATTAACTGTTGAGTTATTTGATAAGCAGGGTAAGAAGGTGTTTTCGCAAAGCAAAAATTATGTGCCGGGGAAAGACAGTATGCAAACTGTTTCATTTGCCGGAACAATTAAAAATGTTTTGAAGTGGACAGGTGAAAATCCCAACCTCTACGATTGCATTATCACTAATGCAACCGGTAAAGGCGCTGTGTTTGCAACATACACCGGTGCTAAAGTTGGTTTCAGAAAAATAGAAATTAAAAATGCACAATTGCTTGTAAATGGTATTGCCATAGAAGTGCATGGTGTAAACCGTCATGAACACGATGATGTTACAGGGCATGCAACTACAAAAGAATTAATGCTGAAAGATATCAGGTTGATGAAACAGTTTAACATCAATGCTGTTCGTTTATCGCACTATCCCAATGATCCGGTGTGGTACAAACTCTGCGATGAATATGGTTTGTACCTGGTTGATGAAGCAAACATCGAAACACATGGCATGGGTGCAGAGTTTCAATCGTCTTTTGATAAATCAAAACATCCTGCGTATTTACCGGAGTGGGCCGCAGCGCATTTAGATCGTATGAAGCGCATGGTTGAACGTGATAAGAACCATACCTCTGTCATCGTCTGGAGTTTAGGAAACGAATGTGGTAATGGCCAGGTTTTTCATGATGGATATAAATGGATCAAAGAAAGAGATAAAACACGTCCTGTTCAATTTGAACAGGCGGGTGAAGACTGGAATACAGATATTGTTTGTCCTATGTACCCGAGAGTAAGTGATATGAAGCGGTATGCGGAGAACAAAACAAAAACACGTCCGTTCATTATGTGTGAATATTCGCATGCAATGGGCAACAGTAATGGTAATTTCCAGGAGTATTTCGATATTATCCGCAGCAGTCCACATATGCAGGGTGGTTTTATCTGGGATTGGGTTGATCAGGGTTATAAACAAACGGATAAAAGCGGGAATATATTTTGGGCTTATGGTGGCGATCTTGGCAGTTATAATTTGCACAATGATGAAAACTTCTGTTCAAATGGTTTAATTGCTGCTAACCGTACTCCACATCCGGGTTTATTCGAAGTAAAGAAAGTGTACCAGGATATTCTATTCTCAGCAAAAGATATCAGTACAGGTACAATTACAGTGAATAACCGGTTCAATTTTACAAATCTCAATCAATATGATTTTACCTGGACGCTGGCAAAAAACGGGACGGTCATTCATACGGGTACATTTAATGTTGATGCTGCTCCTCACACAAATAAAGAAGTAAAGCTTCCGTTACCTGCAGATAAATTACAGGAAGCAGGGGAGTATTTTGTAAGTGTATATGCAAATATCTCAGCAAGAAGTACAACTCTAATGTTGCCGGTGGCACATGAAATTGCCCGTGAGCAATTTAAGTTGAGCGGCGATTACTTTACAAATCGTAAACCTGTGACAGGAAATTTGCAGGTAAAGAATGAAAACGGGAAGTTGAATTTTTCAGTAGGTAATGTAACAGGTGAAATTGATTTGAAAACAGGTGCGGTAAGAAATTACCGTATAAAAGATGGTATGCAACTGAATCGTTTTCCTGAACCTTATTTCTGGCGTGCACCAACTGATAATGATTTTGGTAGTAGCATGCCGGCTAATCTTGGTATATGGCGCTCAGCACATCAAACAAAAAAAGTGAAAAGTGTAACTGCAGGTGAGCAAACAAACGAAGGAGTGGCAGTGAAAGCAGAGTATGAGTTAACAGGTATTGCAGTGCCTTATGCTATTGAATATTTTATACAGAACGATGGTAGTATTAAAGTAACTGCAAGCATGGATATGAGTGGAAGAGATTTACCTGAGTTGCCCCGTTTTGGTATGCGTATGCAGTTGCCGCCCATGTTCGACAGTTTGCGATACTATGGCCGTGGCCCTTGGGAAAATTACAGCGATCGAAAAACTTCTTCTTTCGTTGGATTATATAATGATAATGTAAGAAACCAGTTTACGTCTAACTATATCAGGCCACAAGAGAATGGGTATAAAACTGATGTGCGCTGGGTATCACTTACTGATAACAGTGGGCGTGGTTTGTTGATTGAAGGAGTGCAGCCACTTTGTTTTAGTGCGTTGCCTTATTCAACAGAAAGTATGGATCCCGGTATGACGAAGAAGCAACAACATCCAAGTGATCTGCGTCCGGATAACAATGTATATCTGCAAATAGATTATAAGCAACGTGGTGTTGGCGGCGATGACAGCTGGGGCGCATTGCCTCATCCTGAATATCGCTTAACAGAGAAGAAGTACAGTTACAGTTATATCATTCGTTTATTGAATTAAAGTTCATGCCCGTTCGAAACAGTAAATTCCTTTTCTGGTTTTTGCTCCTTGTTGCATGTAACAGGCATGCCGCTGTGAAAACGAAACAAACAACTGTTACGACAGATGGTTATACATTAGCGTGGGCAGATGAGTTTAACAGCAACGGCAAACCTGATACGGCCACCTGGAATTACGAGTATGGTTTTGTGCGTAATGAAGAGTTGCAATGGTATCAACCGGAGAATGCACGTGTGGAGTATGGTTTGTTATTGATCGAGGCAAGAAAGGAAGAAAAGCCAAACCCCGGTTATAATGCAGGCAGCAGAAGTTGGCGTACAAACAGGGAAAAGATTCAATTCACTTCTTCCTGTTTAATAACAAGCGGAAAGCAAAGCTGGTTGTATGGCCGTTTTGAATTACGTGCACGTATCGGCATCAGTAAAGGCATGTGGCCTGCCTGGTGGACGTTGGGTGTTGAGAAAGATTGGCCTGCCAATGGTGAGATTGATATGATGGAATATTATCGGGGAATGTTGCTGGCGAATATTGCCTGCTTAGGTAGTGATCGTAAAGCACAATGGTTCAGCAATACGTTTAAAACCGATTCATTGGGTGGAGAAGCTTGGGCCAACCAGTTTCATATTTGGCGAATGGATTGGACAGAAGAGTATATTGCTTTGTATTGCGATGATCAGTTGCTGAATAAAGTAAATTTAGATCAGTTGGTAAATAAGGATGGCAGCGGCTTTAATCCGTTCAAACAAAAACATTACATGTTGCTGAACCTTGCTATGGGTGGTATGAATGGCGGCGATATTACAGGAACAACCTTTCCCCAGAAATTTGAAATAGATTATGTGCGGGTTTACCAGAAGAAATAATCAACATATGAATGTGACTTACAGTAAGAGAATGTTAGCGATGTTTTGTGCCGTAGTTTTATATTCAGGCATTGCATCTGCACAATACAAGGCATACCTGTTTACTTATTTTACCGGCAATGCAAAAGCAGATGAACAGATCAGATTTGCCATCAGCAATGATGGTTATAATTTTCGTGCATTGAACGGTAATCAGCCGGTTATTCAATCAGCCGCAATCAGTGAAACCGGAGGTGTGCGTGATCCGCACATTCTGCGTGGTGCCGATGGTAAAACGTTTTACATGGTGGTAACCGATATGGTTTCTGCTAATGGGTGGAACTCCAACAGGGCAATGGTGTTGCTCAAATCAACTGATCTTATTAACTGGTCGTCCAGCATTATCAATATGCAAAAACGTTTTGCAGGGAATGATAGTTTGTTGCGTGTATGGGCACCGCAAACCATTTACGATCCAAAGGCGAAGAAGTATATGATCTATTGGTCGATGAAGCATGGCAAAGGTGCTGACATTATTTATTATGCATATGCCAACGCTGCATTCACCGATTTTGAAACAGAACCGAAACAATTATTCTTTAGTCCAACAAATGGTTCATGTATTGATGGCGATATTGTGTTGAAGGATGGCAAGTATCATTTGTTTTTTAAAACGGAAGGAGAAGGTGCAGGTATTAAAATTGCCGTATCAGATAAATTAACAGAAGGATATGTGTTGCAGGATAAATATGTGCAGCAAACAAAAGATCCTGTTGAAGGTGCCGGTGTATTTAAGTTAAACAATGGTGAAGGATATATTTTGATGTATGATGTGTATACAAAAGGGAAATATCAATTCACCAAAACAAAAGACCTGAAAACATTTACGGTTATTGATGAAGAAGTGAATATGAATTTTCATCCACGTCATGGAACAGTGATGCCGATTACTGCAGCAGAAGCGGAACGTTTGATGAAGAAATGGGGTAGTGTGGAAGATGTGATGAGTAATACAACATCAAAACAAATCAAGAAGATCAACACAAGAGTTGATACGATTAATAAAACTGTTTATCTCTCAGTAAAGCCAGGTACCAATCTCAAAGCGTTCAATCCTGCTTTCAGATTATTACCTGCAACAACTGTATCACCTGCAACAGCACAGGATTTTACAAAGACTGCTGTGAAGTATGTGGTAACAATTAAAGGACAGCAACCACAAACATGGAAAGTAATTGCACAGGAAAATCGTAATCCTGTACTTGAAGGTTATTATGCCGATCCGGATGTGTTGTATTCTGAAAAAACAAAAAAGTATTATATCTATCCAACAAGCGATGGGTTTCATGGTTGGTCGGGAACATACTTCAAAGCTTTTTCATCACCTGATTTAGTGAAATGGAAAGACGAAGGTGTTATTCTTGATCTCGACAAAGATGTAAGCTGGGCTAAACGAAATGCGTGGGCACCATGTATTATTGAAAAGAAAGTAAACGGGCAGTACAAGTACTTTTATTATTTCACGGCTGCGCAAAAGATTGGTGTAGCGGTTGCTGATGATCCTGTAGGACCGTTTACAGATATGGGCAAAGCATTGATCGATAGGAAACCCGAAGGCGTAAGAGGCGGACAGGAAATTGATCCCGAAGTATTCACTGATCCGCAAACAGGAAAAAGTTATTTGTACTGGGGTAACGGCTATATGGCTGTTGCTGAGTTGAATGATGATATGATTTCGCTGAAACAGGAAACCTTAAAAGCGATTAAAGTTGATAAAACATTTCGTGAAGGAACAACTGTATTCTTCCGCAATGGTCTTTATTATTTTTTGTGGAGTGAAGATGATACAAGAAGTGAAAACTATCGTGTGCGTTACGGTACTTCAACATCACCATCAGGACCAATTAATATCCCTGCTGATAATTTAGTGATAGCAAAAGATCCTTCAGCTGGTATCTATGGAACAGGACATAATTCTGTTTTGCAACTTCCCGGTAAAGATGAATGGTATTTCGTGTATCATAGATTCAATTATCCCAAAGGAATCACTATGGGCGATGCTGCAGGTTATAACCGTGAAGTGTGTATTGATAAAATGGAGTTTAATACCGATGGAAGTATTAAACTGGTGAAGCCAACACATAAAGGAATTAAAGCTATAGCTGTACCTTCAGACAAATAAATTACGATTGCCTTATGCAAAAGGTTTTTCTCAGCCTCCTTCTCTTATTGTTGCTAAGCGTTGATTGCTTTGCACAGAATAATAATTTAAAAACATTCCCACTATCGGATGTGCGTTTGTTAAACAGTCCGTTCAAACAAGCACAGGAAACAGATAAGAAATACATGTTGTCGCTTGATGTTGATCGTTTGCTGGCTCCGTTCTTAAAGGAAGCGGGAATCGAAACGAAAGCTATCAGTTATCCCAACTGGGAAAACACAGGATTAGATGGACATATCGGCGGGCATTTCCTCTCTGCATTGGCAAACATGTATGCTGCAA
>JAKFDY010000482.1:0-11980 GCA_036675885.1 Lacibacter sp.
GCAAACACTTGTCCGGTGATACACACCAATGGAGTTGAATCGATCATGGCATCAGCTAAACCTGTTACAAGATTTGTTGCACCGGGGCCACTTGTTGCAAACACAACACCTGTTTTACCACTAGCTCTTGCAAAACCCTGTGCTGCATGAATAGCACCTTGTTCATGACGAACAAGAATATGTTCTAAACGATCATTGTAATCGTACAATGCATCATAGATAGGCATAATTGCACCACCTGGATAACCGAAGATGGTCTTTACGTTTTCATTAAGCAAAGCATCTAATACAGCAACGCTGCCGCTGATCGACTTCGTTGCTTTCTTTTCTTCCTGCTTTTTCTCTGCTTTTACTTGAAGTGTTTCCATTTCAATTTTTTTTGTTGTTGCTGTTACACATTACAGCTGAATGTTGTTTTTTATTCCCCTTCAGGGGTTAGGCCTCATCTGTTACACAACCCTGTGAAGCATCCTTTACACACATTGCATATTTATACAATACACCTTTCTTTTCTTTTAATGCAGGCTGCTTCCAGTTCTTGCGTCTTTCTGCTATCACTTCGTCAGCTACTTTCAGGTTGATCTTGTTGTTGGCTGCATCCAGTTCAATAATATCATCATCTTGTACCAATGCAATCACACCACCTTCAAATGCTTCCGGAGTGATGTGTCCGACGACGAAACCATGCGAACCACCACTGAATCTTCCATCAGTGATCAATGCCACATCTTTACCCAAGCCTGCTCCCATAATTGCTGAAGTTGGTTTCAACATTTCAGGCATGCCTGGCGCACCTTTCGGTCCTTCATATCTTATTACCACTACATCACCTTTCTTCACTCTTCCGTTTGCAATACCTGCAACTAAATCTTTTTCGCCATCAAACACTCTTGCAGGTCCTTCAAAACGTTCACCTTCTTTACCACTGATCTTTGCCACACTGCCTCTTTCAGCAAGATTGCCATATAGAATTTGCAAATGACCAGTTGCTTTCAAGGGAGCTTCTAATGGGAAAATAATTTTTTGCGTTTCGAAATTTATTGGCGCAATGTTTTCCAAATTTTCTGCAACTGTTTTTCCGGTTACTGTTAAACAATCGCCATGCAGCAATCCTTTTTGCAATAAGTATTTCATTACTGCAGGTACACCACCATGTGCATGTAATTCCTGCATCAAATATTTTCCGCTTGGTTTAAAATCTGCCAACACCGGTGTTTTATCACTGATGCGTTGGAAATCATCCTGCGTCAATTCCACATCCACACTTTTCGCCATTGCAATCAAATGCAAAACAGCATTCGTACTTCCGCCAAAGATCATGATCGTAACAATGGCATTTTCAAATGCCTTTTTCGTCATGATATCTCTTGGCTTAATATCTTTTTCTAACAAAATTTTTATTGCTCTTCCTGCATCTAAACACTCATTCTTTTTATCATCGCTTATAGCAGGGTTCGATGATGAATAAGGTAAACTCATACCCAAAGCTTCAATTGCAGAAGCCATGGTGTTCGCTGTGTACATACCACCGCATGCGCCTGCACCGGGGCAACTATGTTTCACTACTTCTTTAAAATCTTCAGGCGTAATAGCACCTGCTAATTTTTTACCCAATGCTTCAAATGCAGAAATGATGTTGAGTTCTTCTCCTTTATGATGGCCCGGCGCAATGGTTCCACCATACACCATAATAGAAGGACGGTTCAAACGACCCATCGCCATAATAGCACCCGGCATATTTTTATCACAGCCCGGTAATGCAATCAAACCATCATAATAAAAACCGCCGCACACACTTTCAATACTATCTGCAATTAAATCACGACTCACCAGTGAATAACGCATACCATCAGTGCCATTGCTGATACCATCACTGATACCGATCGTATTAAAGATCAAACCAACAAGATCATTTTTCCACACACCTTCTTTCACCACTTTTGCAAGATCATTCAGGTGCATGTTACAGGTGTTACCATCGTAACCCATACTTGCAATACCCACCTGTGCTTTTTTAAGATCATCTTCTGTTAAGCCAATGCCATACAACATCGCTTGTGCCGCCGGTTGTGTTTCGTCTTGCGTTAATACTTTCGAATACTTGTTTAATTCAGCCATTTTATTTTTGTTTAGCCCCTTTCTCCTTCTCTTTCCCCGGAAGGGAAAGAGCGGTACTTTAGTTTATTTATTAATCTTTGGTAACTACCAAATGATCACCTTATTTCTATTTAACTTCTTACTATTATTAAACCTGTTCAAGTAAGTTAGCCTTGTGTGCCTGCGAGGCCCCTCCTTTGGAGGGGTTTGGGGAGGCTACTAATTCTTTATAAGCCACCTGAATTTTCCTGCTCACACTATCATTCCATTTCAACGGAAACTTGTGATCATCTAAACTAGCAAACCCAATCACCTCTGCTGCTGTTCCACAATAAAAAACAGCATCTGCATTTTTTAATTCATCCAGTGTAAAGAACTTTTCTTCTACCTCTATTCCTAACTCAGCACACAATTCAAACACGGTTGCTCTCGTAATACCGGGAAGGATATTTCCTTTTGCAGGTGTAACAAGTTTGCCATCTTTCTCATAAAACAAATTAGCACCTGGCGCTTCTGCAACATTGCCATTCATATCGAGTAACAATGCCTCATCAAAACCTTTTGCTTTTGCTTCATGGCTGGCGAGCAATGAGTTTACATAATGACCTGCTGCTTTCGCTTCTATCTTGAATGCTTTTGGATTCGGACGTTCAAAAGAACTGGTCATGATGCGTAACAACTTATCGCCAAGAAACGGTTGCATGGCCCACACTTCAATTACAAGAAACGATTGTTCATTCTGCACAAAACTCATATTCGCCGGTGCGTAAACTACAGGACGGATATAAGCATCCTGCAGATCATTGCGCTTCAACACTTCGTATGTAACAGCTGTTAATTCTTCCGTTGTCCAATGGTAAGGAAGGTTCACCGCTTCAGCCGAACGTTGCAAACGGTCGTAGTGTTCTTTCGCTTTGAAGATCTTCGTTTCTCCATTTACTGTTTTGTATGAACGGATACCTTCAAACACACTGTAACCATAATGAAAACTCTGGCTATAGAGATCCATTTTAGCTTCTGCTGCTTTTACATACTCACCGTTGAGATACAAAATCGTTTCACTGTTGTAATAAGTTGCCATAATGCCCCTCCAACCTCCCCAAAGGGGAGGCTTATTTAACATCTTGAATAATTAAATGCTCTTTCGTCTCCAACCTCGTTCAAAGTCCCTCCTTTGGAGGGATTTAGGGAGGCCAATAAAAAAACCCGCCTCTTTTGGAGGCGGGTTGTTATGTTAATTCGTTTTGTCAGTTACATACAACTTGCACCTCCGTTGATAGCAGAAATAATAATGACTACCACAATGACGATTGTGTTTACAAGTAGTAGATTATTTAATTTGCTTTTCAACATAGTGCGTTGTTCGAAAAACGAATATACCGCCTTATTGAAAATAAACAAAGAACTTTTTAGCAGCCTCTCCTCCCTTCCTCCTCTCCAGTAGAGAGGAGGCGGTGCTGCAGTATCAACATCATCTATTGTTCTTCCACATCTTCTTTACTCCATTTCCTATCACATAATCCTTTTATCTAAACTCTATAACAAGCGAGGGCTGTGCCTTGCTATCCTCCCCTCCGGGGAGTTAGAGGGGGCTTCTCTATATTATCGTCGACTTACGTAATTCAATATTTTCTTTTTTGATCGTACCCGGTATTTTACCGGCAACATATTCACTGATGAGATCACCAATGGTGCTGGTGAAATAAAAATTCATCGGGTCAATATCTTTTGTTACGAAGTTGTGTTGTAAAGTCCAGTCAATTGCTTCACGAATCACCTGTGCTTCATCGGGTAAACCAAAATAATCAAGCATCATTGCTGCTGAGAGAATAGAGCCGATGGGGTTGGCAATATCTTTTCCTGCTGCTTTTGGAAAAGAACCATGGATTGGTTCGAATAAAGCTGTGCCGTTACCAACCGATGCCGATGGCAGCATACCCATTGATGCATTCAATACACTTGCTTCATCACTGATAATATCGCCAAACATATTCTCCGTTAAGATCACATCAAACTGTTTGGGATTTAAGATCACCTGCACGGCTGCATTATCAACATACATATATTCAGCAGTTACATCAGGGTACTGCGTTGCAATTTCCTGCACCACTTTACGCCATAGACGTGATGTTTCCAACACATTCGATTTGTCAAGCAGTGTTAACTTTTTCTTTCTACCCTGTGCATGTTTAAATGCAAGATGGGCAATACGTTCAATTTCCGGGCGGGTGTACACACATTCATCACTTGCATTATTTCCATCTTCACTTGTATGCTTGTTGCCGAAATAAATACCACCTGTCAGTTCACGAAAGATCACGAGGTCAACGCCTTCAAGATGCGATGCTTTAAACGGAGATAAATGCTGCAAACCGCTATAAGTAATAACCGGGCGGATATTTGCAAACAAACCTAACGCCTGCCGGATACCAAATAACCCCTGCTCCGGACGAACCTTTGCAGAAGGATCATTATCATATTTCGGATCGCCCACTGCACCAAACAAAACAGCATCACTATCCAAACAAATATCAATTGTTTCAGATGGCAATGCAGTTCCTGTTTTATCAATTGCAACAGCTCCAACCAACGCTTCTTTATAATGAAAGATATGTCCGTATTCCTGCGCAATTGCATCCAATACTTTAATGGACTGGGCTGTTACCTCCGGTCCTATTCCATCTCCGTTTAATATTGCGATCTTCTTTTCCATAATGAGGTGGTTGTGTTTTCGTAGTTTATTGTTTATACAATTTTCAGTCGGTTGATCGGATAAAATGATTCAATGCCTATACCCTCTTATGCAAAATGCTCATCCTCTTTCGGAAAGAGATGAGCATTTTGTTATGCAGTAACAACAATCTGTTCTGCCAATATCTTCAAGTCAGCATCCTCTACTTCTTTCTTCGAATCTGCAAGCGCCACAAAACGCTCATACAATTCATCTACCTGGTTGCGATCGAAACTGTAACCGAGATTTTTGAAACGATAGGCCAATGCACTTCTTCCGCTTCGTGCTGTTAATACAATCTTCGATGTATCTGCACCCACTTCTTCAGGCGCAATAATTTCATACGTTGTTGCTTCTTTCAAAAATCCATCCTGGTGAATGCCTGATGAATGAGAGAATGCATTATCTCCAACTACTGCTTTGTTTGGCTGCACCACCATACGCATGGTTTCGCTTACCAAACGGCTCATTGGTAACAACTGCTTCGGATCAACATTTGTATAAAGACCAAGTTCAGGATGTTTGCGGATTGCCATCACTACTTCTTCTAATGAAGTGTTACCGGCACGTTCGCCGATACCGTTAATGGTACACTCGATCTGGCGTGCACCTGCAATAGCACCTGCAATAGAGTTAGCGGTTGCTAAACCAAGATCGTTATGACAATGGCAGGAAAGAATAGCTTTATCGATATTGCTTACGTTGTTCATTAAGTAAGCCATCTTTTCAGCATACTGATGTGGCAAACAAAAACCTGTTGTATCAGGTACATTTACAACTGTTGCACCGGCTGCAATTACCGCCTCTGTTAACTGCGCCAAAAACTGCAGGTCTGCACGACCTGCATCTTCGGCATAAAACTCAACATCGGGCACATAATTACGGGCAAGTCTTACAGCATTAACGGCACGTTCAAGTATTTCTTCCCTCGTGGAATTGAATTTGTATTTGATGTGGTTGTCGGATGATCCGATACCTGTGTGAATACGTGGGCGAACAGCAGGCTTTAATGCCTCGGCTGCCACTTCAATATCCTTTTGCACTGCACGGGTTAAGCCGCACACAGTTGCATTCTTAATTACTTTCGAAATCTGGTTAACACTTTCAAAGTCGCCCGGACTTGAGATCGGGAAACCTGCTTCAATAATATCAACACCCAACGCCTCCAGTTTCAAGGCAAGCTCAACTTTCTCAGTAGTATTTAACTTGCAGCCCGGTACCTGCTCTCCGTCTCTGAGAGTGGTATCAAAAATGAACACTTGTTTGTTGGCCATAACAATCTTTAATGGTGTAAAAAAAGCAGGTTTATTACTTCAAAAACTTTTCAGCGGCTAAAGTAATAACCTGCAACATAAAATTATTTAATATTGAAGCGGTTCGCAAACCTTATTTCATGTATTTTACGACAGATAAGGGATACCCTTTTACCGAAAACGCTTGCCTGTAAAGGATTTTAGCAGAAACGAATTACGATGCCCAACCGATCGACCGATACGACCTTTCAACTGGTGAAATCGCTGGAAAAGAGCGAAAAACGCAATTTTAAGCTCTATGTTCAGCGAAACTCTGCCGATCCGAACCTTAAGATCATCCAGCTTTTTGATGCTATGGATAAAATGGATGAGTACGATGAGGCCACCCTTTTGCGCAAAAATCAGAGCCTGGCCAAGCCCCAGCTCTCTAACCTGAAGGCCCATTTATACAAATCTATCCTCAGCAGCCTCCGGCTCATTAAGCAGGAAGACAATATCACGATTCAGTTGAACGAACAGATGGATTTTGCCCGAATTCTGTACAACAAAGGTCTTTACCTGCAAAGCCTGAAGACCCTCGATAAGATGAAGGAACAGGCCCGGCAGTTTGAGCAGGTGACTTACCTGCAACAGATCCTTTTCTTTGAAAAGAAAATTGAAGCATTGTACATCACCCGAAGTATGCAGGACAGGGCCGATAAACTTTCAAAAGAATCAACTGCTGTGGAAGAACAACTCACTAATATTTCACAGCTTTCAAACCTGTCGCTGCAACTCTACAGCTGGTATATTAAAAATGGTGTGGCAAGAAACGAAAAAGAAGGCGATGAAGCCAAGGCCTATTTTGAAACGCATTTGCCAAAGAATGCTGAAAAGCTCACTGGCTTTTACGAGCACTTGTATTTATATCAATCGCATTGCTGGGTAGCGTTTATTCGCCAGGATTACCTGTTGTACTATCGTTACACACAAAAGTGGGTCGATCTGTTTGAAAAATACCCGGCTATGATTGAAGCTGAAACAGCACACTACATTAAAGGGATGCATAACTTAATGAGTGCGCACTTTGATTTGAGCAACGAAGCCAAACTCAATGAAAGCATTGAACAACTGGAAAAATTTTCGCACAGGAAAGTTGCGCAGCAAAACGAAAACTACCGCATCCTTTGTTTTGTATATCTCTCTATTGCCAAGATCAACAAACATTTTTTAGAAGGAACTTTCTCACAAGGTTTACGACTCGTGCCGGGCATTGAAGAAAAGCTGGATGAATACGGACTCTTTCTCGACCGGCATCGTGTACTCACCTTCTATTATAAAATTGCCTGTTTGTATTTCGGCAGTGGTAATAATGAAAAAGCAATTGAATACCTCAACAAAATCATTAACTGGAAGGTTGATTTGCGTACCGATTTGCAATGCTACGCACGTCTGTTACATCTGATTGCTCATTTTGAATTGGGGAATTATGATCTGCTGGAATACCTGATTAAATCGGTTTATCGTTTTATGGGTAAGATGGAAAATTTGAGTGGTGTGGAAGAAGAAATGTTCAGCTTTTTACGCAATGCATTACAATTATCACCTGCACAGGTAAGGCCTGCATTTCAAAACCTGCTCGAACGAATCAGCAAATACGAAGGCAACCGTTTTGAAACAAGAGCGTTTGTGTATTTAGATGTTGTAAGCTGGCTCGAAAGTAAAATTGAAAACAAACCGGTGCAGGATATCATTCATAATAAATACAAGCGACAGAAAAAGACAATCGCCTGATCCTTGTTGTTACAACCTAAGCATGAAAAAATCACTCAACCTCTTAACGATCTTTGTTCTTCTTCTTTTTAGCAGCAACGCACAAAGCATCAACCCGAAAAACATTGAAATAGTGCGTGACAGTTTTGGTGTGCCACACATCTTTGCTAAAACGGATGCAGAAGTTGCTTACGGTTTGGCATGGGCACATGCCGAAGATGATTTTAAAAGTCTGCAGGATGTGGTATTGCCTGTAAAAGGGTTAATGGGCAAAGTGCAAGGCAAAGCCGGTGCAGCTGCTGATTATGCATTTGCATTATTCCGTTGTATGGAAATTACCGAAGAAAAATGGCACACCCTCACTCCTGCTTTTTTAAAATTGATCGATGGATATGTGCAAGGCATCAACGCTTATGCAAAAGCACATCCTGCTGAAGTGTTGCACAAAAAAATATTCCCGATCACAGTTAGAGAATACATTGCTTCATCGGTGTTGGCATTAACGGCTTTCAATGGAGCCGATAAAGCACTCATGTCCATCTTCAACAATGTAGTTGAAACAGATCCTGAATTGAATAAGAAAGGCAGCAATGCCATGGCTGTTCATCCAACAAAAACAACTACAGGTGAAGCATTTTTATTGATCAATGCACATCAACCCAATACAGGATCGCAGGCTTTTTACGAAGCGCATATTAACAGCGAAGAGGGATTGAATATACATGGTGGATTGCTTGCTGGCGGTCCTTGTATTCTGCATGGTGTGAATGAAAACCTTGGTTGGGCACATACGGTGAATTATGTGGATCGTGTAGATGTGTTTCAATTAGAGATGAACCCTGCAAATGAAAAGCAATACAAGTTTGATGGTGAATGGATTGATCTTGAAGCGAAAACAGTCACATTACATATTAAAGGAATACCTGTTGGGGTAAAACGGAAAGTGTATTGGAGTAAGTATGGTGCAACGATGAAGAATAAGCAAGGCTATTTCTCTATTCGTTTAGGTGCCAACATGGATATACGTGTGCTTGAACAATGGTATGAAATGGACAAGGCAAAAAACTTCACCGAGTTTTATGCAGCCATTAAAGATCAGCGCTTATCGATGTTTAACATTACCTATGCTGATAAATACGATACCATCTTTTATGTAAACAATGGTTTAATACCGGTGCGTAATCCTGCACCGCAATACAACTGGAAAGCAACAATACCCGGCAACACCTCACAAACATTGTGGACAGCGTTTCGAAAGTTCAGCGAACTGCCGCAATATGTAAATCCAAAAAGTGGTTACCTGTTCAATACCAATCATTCTTCTTTTTACGCAACAGATTTGTCTTGCTGTTTAAAAGCAGAACAGTTTCCTGTTGCCGATGGATGGGAAACCTGGCAAAACAACCGCAGCATGCGTGTTGCAGAACAAATGCCAGCCGCACAATTAGATTACACAACGTTCAAACAAATAAAATTCGATAAACAACTGCCTGCAACACTTCGTTATCTGCACAATATTGATACATTGTTCCTGCTGAATGAAACAGATTATCCATTGTATGCAACGCTTATCCGTAATTTAAAAGCATGGGATAAAAAAGCAACAGCCGACAGTAAAGGTGCTGCAATATTCCTGTTAAGTTATTTGCATCTTGCAAAAAAATTAGGTTACATAGCTCCGCACATGATCAGTAAAGAAGAAGCGGTTGAAACGTATGATTATGTGTATGATTATATGATGAAGCATTTCAACAGTACCGATCTTTCACTCGGCGATATTCAAAAGTTAGTCCGTGGTGATAAGGAATGGCCGCTTTGGGGTTTTCCCGATCTCTTATCACCACAATGGACAAGTACTTATAAAGACGGCAAATTAAAATCAGTTGGTGGTGATGGACTCATCATGTTTATCCGTTTTCAGAAGAATGCCTTGCCGCAAATTGAAACTGTAAACATGTATGGTGCTTCTGCAAAAAAAGGCAACAAACATTTTGATGACCAGGTGGAAATGTATATTCAGCAAAAAACAAAACGCATGACGTTGAAGAAGGAAGAAGTGTATAAGATGGCGGAAAGGGTGTATTGGCCGGGGGAGTAATTTTCTTATACTACTTGTTGATTGGTCAGGCAATTAACAACGGCGTACTGCCACAATTAATTTCAATTAGTAATCTTGGAAATCGCCTCCATTATTATATATTATTTTGCCACTTTAAAGCCGCTCGTTCATGAACAAAATGATAATTTGTCTAACCTTCTTTGCATCTATAATGCTTACATTAGAAGGTCTAGCGCAGGAAGCATCTGTAGCTCAAAAATTGATACCCAAACAATATCAGAAACAGTTCAATATCGATAGTAAGAGATATTTAGAGTACACAAACCCTGCAGTAACAGCTAGTGGCGAAGCCTTCAATATTTGGCGAGCAGCGGAAAAAAGGCGTTATACAAATAGGCATAAAGATTCACTTTATTCTGTTTATGATTCATTGAACCACCTTGCATGGCAACATAAAGTGGCGTTCATAAAACAAAACATCTCCAGCTATGCATCATTATATTATTTCAATCAATGGTTTATTCGATCATCCAAATTCCATCCTGATAGCCTTCAAAGCCTCTTTCTTTTAATGGATAAAAAAATCAGAGCTACTCCCTTGGGCAAATCTGTTATTGCATCTCTTAAAAGAAAACAACTATTGCAATTGAATCATAAGATGCCCGATTTTTCATTTTGGACTACTCAAGAAAAAATTGAAAGAGTTGTTAGCCTTTCTGATTTCCGAGGAAAAAAGAATGTCCTAATTTGCTTTTGGGCTTCTTGGTGCGGGCCATGTGTACGGAATATTCCATTTCTAAAACAAATAAATCTTGATTATAAAGAAAAAGGCTTAGAGATAGTTTCCATTTCCATAGACAAGGATTCCACAAAGTGGTTAACTGCGCTGAATAAATATAATATGCCATGGCTTCAAACCTGTGATTTACCGGCCTACACAAACAACAATAGCATGTGCACATTATATGAAATATACTTTATACCACAATATTTTCTAATAAACAAAGAAGGGAAGCTCGTTTATCAAAGTATATTAAATGAAGACAATGATGATTATACATTGCTAAAAGAAACTCTAAACAAAGTATTCGCTGGACTTTAGAAGGCTTTTTGCCTTTGTTGGTGCTCCCATTGTTGAATAATGCACAAAGTAAAACGAAGTACCACAGCCCGCCGTTGCTGTGTCTTATGACCAGTTACACTTGCACAAAAGCCGTCAGCTTTTCTTCTCGAGTCCCCCGGAAGAGATTTGCCGTAACTAAGCAACGGATGCCGTAATCATTTATTTTAACTTCTTCGCCGGATTTTGTTTTGAATGAAAAATACTCACCACCGCCACCACTTTACGTTGCCTGTGAATACGGTAAACAATTAAGTAAGGAAATACAGGAACAACAGCTTCCCGATAATTTTTAATCCGCTTCGGATACCGAAGTGTATCTTGTTCAATAAGTGAAAGTTTGTGCATTACGGCAGATACAAAGCGGTCACCCAATCCATTTTGTCTTTCTTCATACCATTCAAAAGCAACAGAAAGCTAAGGGCGGGCCTTGGAAAGGAGCAGAACTGTGTAGCTCATTTAGCTTTGGACTTTTTCAATGTTTTCAGGTAGGCAGCGGTTTCCTCCAGCGTATAAGCTTTTTCTTTTTGATTGAGCCATTTATCATATCGCTTGTCAAATTCTTTTACAACAGCAGCATCTTTCCACCACTCTGCCGTTTCTTCAATCTCATCTTCCAGCACAAGTGTAGATGAAATTTTTCCGGTGCCATTACAGGTAGGACAAACTTCCTGTGTATTGATATTCATCTCCGGCTTCATACGCTGCCGGGTGATCTGCATTAACCCAAATTTTGAAATGGGAAGCACTGCATGTTTTGCCCGGTCGGCACGCATACAATCCTCCATTGCCTCAATAAGTTTTCGCTTATTGTCGGGCAATTTCATATCAATAAAATCCACTACAATTATACCGCCTATGTCACGGAGCCGTAACTGACGTGCAATTTCCGCAGCCGCTTCAAGGTTGGTTTCCAGCGCATTCATTTCCTGGTTATTGCTCACGCTTTTATAGCCACTGTTTACGTC
>JAKFDY010000483.1:0-14374 GCA_036675885.1 Lacibacter sp.
CCGCCAGCTTCCTTCAGATTCCACTTCACAGTGGACACCCTTGCTCTTGGCTAATGATACGTACTGCAACGCTCATTCGGGACTTACACCCTATAGCTGATATGCATGCCTGACACACAAACAGAAAGCCTCACTTGCGTGAGGCTTTCATTTGTCTTGATCTTATCTGGTTTTTCCTGTCCCGTATTTTATTGCACCGCAATTCTTTCTGTGATAGTTTCACCAGTTGCACGGATGCTTACACGCAGCATGTACATACCTGGTTTCAGATTATTCAACTGGAGATTACTTGAAGTAAGACCGCTGAAACGTTGCACTGATTTTCCGGTAAAGTCATCAACTGATACATCATAAGTTCCAACACCTGAAGGGAGAGCAACATTTGTTGTTCCACGACTTGGGTTAGGATATACTGAGAGAATGATTGTGCCATTACCAGTTCTTACTGCTTTTATTTCGCTGTAAGTTGCATTACCGTCAAAATCAACCTGACGCAGACGATAGTATGTTACACCTTTAGGAAGGTTTGTAGCATCTTCAAAACTGTAAGAGAAGGCATCACCATTACCACCCGGAGCTTTTGAATCAACGAAAGCTATTTTTTGGTATGCACCGCCGCCGATACGACGCTCAATTTCAAAACCATCGTTGTTCAATTCAAATAAAGTTTCCCAGGTAAGGTTTACTTTACTGCTTCTTTGAACAGCATTGAAATTTGCAAGTGTTACAGGGAGCGATGCTTGAGAACAAAGAAAAGTAGGTTCATTTGTTGACGGCTCGTTTGTAATATCCTGCTGATTATTACCATTTTTGTCAAGGTAAAATTGGTATTGCACACTTCCTTGTACAATAGCACCGATGTTATCAGTTTCAAAACACCAGTCGTAATAAAACTTTCCAGCACGTTCAGTTAGCGTTTTTGTTTCTTCAATAATCGTTGCAGTACCTTGTGAACTAAGGATTGCTACAATCTGCAATCTAGGATCTTGCAATGTTAAAAATTCAACTTCAATACCACCACCGGTTCCGCCGCCTTGGCAAGAGTTACCGTTGTTTCTTTTTGCATCTGTTGGACATGCTTGCCCAAATGCACCCATAACTAACATAATTAAAGCCGAGGAGAGTAAAAACTTTTTCATAAAAAAGGTTTAGAGGTAAAAAAATAGATTGGCGGTTCAAAGGACACCTTTTGAAAAAGCTATTCAATGGAGGATATAGTGATTACTGTGCCGTAAAACGACATAGCTCATCACAGGAAGATGGACAGTATAACCAGAAGTTAATTTCTAATTGGAAAAATTGGACTAATTCGGATGAAGGGATTTAGGGGAGTTCTTCGGATAGAAGGATTAGATGGTAGGGCGAAGATATACGTAGGTTTTGAAAAAGCAAAGCTTTTTTATAAAAATTTTTAAAATACTTTTCGTTAGCCCTGGTCTTACTGCTTCATCCTTACATGTTTAAGCGCTATTTGCAGCTGTTGAGCTTGTGTAAGATCAGAATTGTCTATAACCACAGCATCAGCCGCTTTTTGAAGCGGGCTTACTTCTCTATGTGAATCGATGTAGTCTCTCATCTCCAGATTTGCCTTCACCTCTTCAACTGTAATATTAGGATTCTTCTCGTAGAGCTCTTTAAAACGGCGTTCAACCCGGATAGCATTATCGGCAGTCATAAAAATTTTCAACTCGGCATTCGGGAAAACAGTTGTGCCAATATCACGGCCATCCATGATAATACCTTTTTCTGCACCCATTTTCTGTTGCTGGGCCACAGCAAATGAACGGACAGCCTTAATAGCCGCAACTTCACTCACCTTTTCAGCTACAACAAGATCACGGATCACATACTCTACATTTTCTTCATTGAGGTATATCTCTGAATCGCCTGTCTTATTATTTGTCTTGAACTCAAGCGTAATATTGGTCAGTGCCTCATTTACTTCCTCTTCGTTTGTCCAGTCGATATGGTTGCGCAGAAAATAAAGTGTGATGGCACGATACATTGCCCCACTATCAATATATATATAACCCAGCTCTTTCGACAATTGTTTTGCCAATGTGCTCTTGCCGCAACTCGACCAACCATCGATGGCAATTGTAATTTTTTTATTTTTTTCCACGAAACAAAGCTAATTAAAAACCCCGCTGCAAGAGCGGGGTTTGAAATATTCAGTGTTCTGTTTCTTTATGCTTCTGATGATTTTGCTGATTTTTTCGCCTTTTCTTTAAAAGAGAATTTTATTTTTTGGTTCTCCTTATCCAGATCAGCAATCAACACATCGCCATCTTTGATATTCATGTTCAGAATTTCTTCTGCTAATGGATCTTCCAGGTATTTCTGAATAGCACGGTGTAAAGGCCTTGCACCAAACTGTGCATCATATCCCTTATCAGAGATGAATTCTTTTGCTTCTTCTGTAAGTTCAAGAGCAAATCCAAGATTTTTCAGCCTTGCACTTACGCCTTTCATCAAGATATCAATGATCCGGAAAATATGATCTCTTGTAAGAGTGTTAAAGATCATCACATCATCAATCCTGTTCAGGAATTCAGGAGAGAATGTTTTCTTCAGTGCTTTTTCAATCACCGCTTTGTTATTCTCTTCTGCATTCTGCATACGTGTTGCTGTAGCAAAACCTACACCTTCACCAAAATCTTTCAATTGGCGAACACCAATATTGGAGGTCATGATAATAAGTGTGTTCTTGAAATCAACTTTGCGACCAAGCCCATCAGTTAATTGACCATCATCCAGTACCTGCAACAAAATATTGTAAATGTCCGGATGCGCTTTTTCAATTTCATCTAACAACACAACGGAATAAGGCTTGCGGCGTACACGCTCTGTCAACTGTCCACCTTCTTCATAACCCACATAGCCTGGAGGTGCACCGATCAAACGGCTAACTGTGAATTTTTCCATGTATTCACTCATGTCAATACGAATTAGTGCATCATCACTATCAAACATATAACGTGCTAAAGCACGGGCTAATTCAGTTTTACCTACACCGGTTGGACCCAAGAATATAAATGTACCGATTGGTTTTTTCGGATCTTTTAAGCCTACCCTGTTACGCTGAATGGCTTTCACTACTTTACTGATTGCCTCATCCTGGCCAATTACTGCACCTTGCAGATCATCTGCCATGCGGCGGAGCTTATCAGTTTCTGCCTGTACCATTCGTTTCACAGGAATACCTGTCATCATGCTCACAACTTCGGCTATTGCTTCTTCATCGATGGGGTAACGTTTGTGTTTACTTTCTTCTTCCCACTTCGCTTTTGCTTTTTCCAATTCTTCACCCAAGCGCTTTTCAGTATCACGAAGTGATGCAGCCTCTTCAAAACGCTGGCTCTTCACCACTTTATTCTTCTCTTGTTTGATATCTTCGATCTTCTTCTCCAAATCAAGAATTTCCTGTGGCACATTGATGTTCTTCAAATGCACTCTTGCACCAACTTCATCCAACACATCAATTGCTTTATCCGGTAATAACCGATCTGTCATATAACGATCACTCAACTTCACACAGGCATTTATTGCCTCTTCGTTATAAGCAACGTTATGGAACTCTTCATATTTCGATTTGATATTATGAAGGATCTGAATTGTTTCATCAATACTTGGAGGATCAATGATCACTTTCTGAAAACGACGGTCTAATGCTCCATCTTTTTCGATGTACATTCTGTATTCATCTAATGTAGAAGCACCAATACATTGTAATTCGCCTCTTGACAATGCCGGTTTAAAAATATTAGAAGCGTCCAATGAACCACTTGCACCACCTGCACCAACAATTGTATGAATTTCATCAATGAAAAGAATAACATCTCTGTTCTTCTCCAATTCATTCATGATCGCTTTCATACGCTCTTCGAACTGGCCACGATATTTTGTACCGGCAACCAATGCCGCAAGATCAAGCGATACAACACGCTTATCATACAACACACGTGACACCTTTCGTTGAACAATACGAAGCGCAAGCCCTTCAACAATGGCTGTTTTACCAACACCAGGCTCACCAATTAAAATAGGATTGTTCTTTTTCCTGCGGGAAAGAATTTGTGACACACGTTCAATTTCAATTTCACGGCCAACGATTGGATCCAAAGATCCGTTCTCAGCCAAACGTGTAATGTCTCTTCCAAAATTATCAAGCACAGGCGTTTTACTTTTTGCACCAGCTTGTTGTTTGGAACGTGATTGTGAGTACTTCGATTTTTCATCATCAAAGTCTTCTTCGCCGGGATCATCATACTCGGCTCGGGGTTCATTTGATTTTACCATACCTAATTCATTTCTGAAAATATCGTAATCAATTTCAAACTGGTTTAAAATCTGAGTAGCGATATTCTCTTTGTTTTTTAATATTGATAACATCAGGTGTTCTGTTTCCACCTGCGGACTTTTAAGTGCTTTTGCTTCAAGCACAGTTACACGTATTACTTTTTCTGCCTGCTTCGTTAAAGGCAAGCTGTTGATATTGGCAATATTCTTTCCGGTTTTGTCTTTTACTGCCAATTCAATTTCCTTTCGCAGCTCGTAAAGATCAACATGCAGATTTTTTAATACTTTAATGGCAGTGTTTTCTCCTTCCCTGATCATCCCTAATACGAGATGTTCAGTTCCGATAAAATCATTTCCAAGCCTCAACGCTTCTTCCCTGCTGAACGAAATGATTTCTTTTACCTGGGTTGAAAAATTATGATCCATAGATGGATATTCGGTTTTTACAATTATAACGAATAATTTTGACTGAAGTTTACTATAAGTTACACACTATCTGTTAATAATACTATGAATGTCAAAATTGATACCAAGGAAAAATTTCATGTGCTGACCCCCATGGAAACAACGCTTTCGGAAAATATGACAGTTGAAATCAGCCAATTGTTGCTTTCCTGCCGTGAAAAGGAAGTCAAAAATGTGATCCTTAACATGAACCAGGTGACAAATATGGACGAACAGGTGGCGCAAACTATTTTAAACAGTCAACAGGAATTCTATGATCTGGAATTATCCTTTGTGATCTGTGAAATGAAGCCCGAACTGGAAGAATTTCTTGAAAAAGCTGAGGTTCTTGATCTGCTTAATTATACGCCAACAGAAAGCGAGGCATGGGATATTGTGCAAATGGAAGAAATTGAACGTGAGCTTTTTGAAGATGAATAAACGACCTGCCTTAAACAAAACATCACCAAACAACTAAAAACAATTGCCTTCATGCTGGCTGTAACCATTCTTGGAAATAACTCTGCTATACCTGCTTTCGGCAGACACCCCACCGCTCAAATTATTACTACTGCCGACGATCTGTTGATGTTCGATTGTGGTGAAGGAAGCCAGATTCAGATACTTAACTATCGCATCAAACGTAGTCGTATCAACCATATTTTTATTTCTCACCTGCATGGCGATCATTACTTCGGGTTAATTGGCCTGCTCAATAGCTTTGCCTTGCTTGGCCGTATTCAACCATTGCATGTATACGGACCACCTGAGTTGATAGAAGTGATTAACTTGCAGTTCCGCATTTCAAATACATCACTGCCGTTCTCATTCACTTTTCACCCAATTGAAAAAGCGGGGCTGCTGCTTGACGCAAAAAGTTATAAGGTAGAATGTTTCCCAACCCAACACCGCATAGAGTGCTGGGGTTTTCTGGTCCGTGAAAAAAGACACCCAAGAAAGATCAACATTGAAAAAACATCGGCACATAATATTCCGACAATTGCATTTCCAGAACTTCAGGCCGGATCAGATTTTATAGAAACAGATGGAACAATCATAAAAAACGAACTGCTAACAGATGAAAATGTAAAAGCAAAAAGCTATGCCTTTTGTGCAGATACTATTTATGATGAAACGCTTGTGCCGATTGTAGCGGACGCTGATCTGATTTATCATGAAAGCACCTACCCTGCTGCATTAACTGAAAAAGCAACAGAGCGCTTTCATTCCACCAGTAAACAAGCGGCTACCATTGCGTTAAAAGCAAATGCAGGGAGATTATTGATCGGGCATTTCTCAGCGAAATTTGAGGTAATTGAGCAATTTGGAACAGAAGCGAGAGAGGTTTTCCCTAATACTGAACTGGCAACTGAAGGTGTTACTTATCTTGTTTGATTACTGAGCCATTCATAAAAAGCAGGCAACTCTTTTTGCCAGAAACGCTCGTTATGCTGACCGTTTGCAACAACCCTGTAAACAGATTTAGTAGATCCTTTCTTTTTTACCTGCTGATAAACAAGCTGCATATCTTTTGTCATCTGTTCTCCTTCCAGCTCACCACAAACAAAGTAAAAAGGCGACTTGATGGAAGATGCTTTTTCAACTTTTGTAATTATTTCAGGAGCAATCCAGAATGCAGGTGAAAAAACACCTGCCCTGCCAAACACTGCAGGATATTTCATTACAGCATAAAAAGAGATCAGTCCTCCCATAGAGCTGCCGGCGATTGATGTAGTTGCCGGTTCAGGTTTTGTACGAAAATGTTGATCGATATAGGGCTTTAATGTCTGTGCAAGAAAATCAACATAAGCATCACCTTCTCCATCTCCAAACCTTGATAAGTAGGGATTATATTCAGTAAGCCGTTTACTATCGCCGTGATCAATTCCAACAATAATGCATTGGCTTCTTTTTCTTACTGTATCCATCATTTCATCAATCCCCCATTCTCCAAAGGAAGAAGTAAGCGCATCAAAAAGATTCTGACCATCATGCATATACAAAACAGGATATTTCTTTTTGTTGAACGCATAATCTTCCGGCAAATAAATCCAGACTCTTCTTTTCCTGTTTAATTGAGGAATAAAAAATGCAGTATCCATTACGAATACATTCTTTGTACGGGTTGAAACCGGTGGGCGGCCTGGTATATCATCGGCCCAGCCTTCTATCTGAATTTGTAAAGTAGTATCGGAATTAATCTGTGCAACACGATTATTAATCGACACTCCACTTGCTGCGCATTCTACTTTTGCCCAGCTTCCTCTTGTGATCTTGTATTCAAGCAAACCTTTTGATACGGCTTTAATTTCAGAAACTAAATTATCGTTGGCTGATTTGAAAAACTTAAAAGCTTGCAGGCCTGGATTCCATCCGTTAAAATTCCCTGCAACAAAAAGTGTATCTGCTTTATGAGCTACTGGCTGATTGATTATTTCAAACTTAACTGTAAACTGCCCAAAGCCAAAGTTAAAGCAACAGCAAACTGTTACTATTAAACAAATCAGCCGGCAGTAATAGTTATACATATTTTATTTATGAGAAGAAGGCTTTCTTATCCCAAACGTTGCAAGTAGTTTTTAACCGATGTATGTAAACCTTCACTTAATGGAACAACAGGTAACCGCAGGTTATTTTCAAGCAAATTCAATTCAGTCATAAATGCTTTAACACCAGCGGGGTTATTCTCAGCAAATAAAAGATCATAAGCTTCCAGCATCTGATCGTTCAGTAATTTTGCAGCAGCAAAATTTCCTTTCAATGAAAGCCTTACCATTTCGCTGAATTGCTTTGGTAAACAGTTGGCAGCAACACTAATAACACCATCCATTCCACAAGCTATTTGCGGCATAGCTAAATTGTCATCACCACTAACCACCAGAAAATCGGCTGGTTTGTCTTTTAGTATTTGTATCGTCTGAGCCATATCGCCACTTGCTTCTTTAATACCAACAATGTTTTTGAAATCATGTGCCAAGCGCAAAGTTGTTGCAGCAGTCATGTTTCTACCGGTGCGGCCGGGAACATTGTATAAGATGATGGGCTTAGGTGATACTTCTGCCAATGCTCTGTAATGCTGATAAATACCTTCCTGAGACGGCTTATTGTAATACGGACTGGCACTCAAAACCGCTGCCGCTTTTTGCAAGGGAAATGTTTCAAGGTCTTTGATCAACGACAACGTGTTGTTACCACCAATGCCTACTACAACAGGAACACGATCGGCCACTTTTTCATAAGTAAAAAGAATCAGTTCAATCTTTTCATCTTTACTCAGCGTTGGTGTTTCGCCGGTTGTACCGAGGGTAATAACATATTCTACACCGTTATCGATCACAAAATCAATAACACGTTCAAGGGCTGGATAATCGATCTCCATGTTATCTTTAAATGGAGTAACTAATGCCACACCGGTTCCACGCAGTTGATCTCTAAAGCTCATAATTGATTAAAAGAAATATTAATAGTTGTGTTTACGTACAATGTTTTGTTACAGCTCGTCCCAAAAACCCATCTTGCTGTAACGCTCAATACGTTGATTGATGCGATCTTCAGGGGCTATTGTTTTTAATTCCTGCAGAACAGGAATCAATTCCTTTTTCAGCATTTGTGCCGCTGCATCATAGTCCCAATGAGCACCGCCGGCCGGTTCAGGTACAATGCCATCCACAATTCCGAATTTGTACATGTGCTCAGGTGTAAGTTTCAATTGCTCTGCAGCTACTTCTTTCTTTTCCCAACTGCGCCATAAAATAGAACTGCAACTTTCAGGAGAGATTACTGTGTACCATGTGTTTTCAAGCATCAATACTTTATCGCCTACACCAATACCTAATGCACCACCGCTTGCACCTTCGCCAATTACCACACAAATGACCGGCACTTTTAAACGGATCATTTCATAAATATTACGGGCAATTGCTTCCCCTTGTCCACGCTCTTCTGCCTCCAGCCCTGGAAATGCACCTGGAGTATCAATTAATGTGATAACAGGCTTATTGAATTTCTCGGCCAATTTCATTAAACGCAGAGCTTTGCGATAACCTTCAGGGTTTGCCATACCAAAGTTCCTCAGCTGACGCATTTTGGTATTGATGCCTTTCTGCTGACCGATCACCATGACCGTTTCACCTTCCAATTGAGCAAAACCGCCAACCATTGCTTTATCATCTTTCACACCCCTATCTCCATATAACTCAACGAAATTGGTACACATTTTATCGATGTACTTCAGTGTATAAGGTCTGTCGGGATGACGGCTCAGCTGTACTTTTTGCCAGCTTGTAAGATGCTGGGTAATCTCATTTCGTTTATCAATAATGCTTTGCTCAAGTTGCTGTATCGTTGCCGAGTAGTCGATCTTCGGGTTCTTTTCTGCCTTATGGCGGAACTCTTTTAGCTCATCAACCAGCTCCTTAATAGGCTTTTCGATTTCGATGAACTGACGGTTTTCGAGTGATGGCATAATATATAAGAATATTAGAGTGCTAAAATTAACAGATTGAGCTGCAATATTAATGAAAAAAGCCGCCTGTTTTGAAGGCGGCTTTTTAACACTATTATTATAAGCTACTTCGAAAGTATTTAATACTTTTTAAGAACTAATCGAAAATCGCCATAATTTGTTCCCCCTGTACTTCTATGATTGACTTTTATATCAATAATATCTTTACATGGGAAGGCAAAATTAACAGATCCTGCCGTTGCAGCGGTATATCTCGCACCTGCAAGCGAATATCCCCCATAAGTATATCTTGCAACTGTTGCCAGACCATTTGACTTGTCTATTTTTATAACCATGTCCTTATGATCATAAGCTGTAGGATAAACATCAACAAGCACAATTTCATCGGGATTTGCTCCAAGTTTTACCAGAACTAAATCGCCGGGAAAGAGATCCTCCCACTGATCTTCCACTATTTCATAGACAACATCATTGTAATGATCCGCAAGATTAAATGGTGGGCATACTACAATAGCTTGCCATCTAAAGGCAACATTAAAAGCAGGTTGATTTTCAAGATCGGCACCACTTGTATTTATTAACGAAAAAGTACGTCCGTCTTCCAATACTACTTCATTATACAAGCTATAGACTGAACCAGGCGTCATGTTTGTTGCTGGATCAGAAATGCCTAAAGCAGTAGCCAACTCGGTTACAGAAACTGTAAGTGTTGTTTCGCCAGAAAAAGGGACTGATTTAACCAGCTTCCACTGGGTTTTATCAAGTGTAGGTGATGTCGCCGCATAAATTTTTACTGTTTTTACGGGTTCTCCTACTGATTTTACTACTTGAGTTACCTTATTCGAGGCTACATTTGGGTCTAATGTATTTTTCACAGAAACGAGTGTAAGATACGCTCCCTTCTTTGTTGTATCATAAAACTCTTCCTTTTTCTTACTGCAGGAAATCCCAACAATCAGCATACAGAGAAAAAAGTGTACTAAAGTTATTGATTTCATAATTTGTTATTTTAGTTATTATCGTACAAAGATGTTATCAGGATTGTTGTCCCAAAATACTTTTACATTGACAGAAGTTTTTTGAACCGCATTCTGATTTCTATTTACAAAAACTGAAGGATAGTACATGGAACGCATAAACTCTCCGGGAGTTGGATTTATGTTTGGTTGCATATTCCATGGCATTCCAGTTCTCCTATAATTGTTATAGGATTCAATCCCATTTCCCCACAATGCAAGATAATACTCATCCATTACAACATTAAGTTTCGCATTTACATCTGCGGCATTATTGTAATTGTTGGTAACTATTGTTGTATAATTTGAAATTTGTGCAGGAGTTACTACCCGGTTAGCAGGAATTGTTTGACCAACTGAAGCTGGGAAAACTGAAGTAACTGTATTAATAGATGTTTCCGCTCCCTTGATTAACAATGCTAAAGGATCGCCAGGCGAACTAAGTTTCAATGCTGCTTCTGCTCTAAGAAAGTAAGTAAACGCCGGCATCCAGATAGGCGAAATGCCTTGCCCTCTAGCCCCTTGGGTAGCGTCTGCTTTTACAACTTCACTATTATCAAATTTACCACCTGCAGGATAAAGCCCCCATAAAGTTCTTATTTGGCCATCGGGAGGGATCCCCTGATCATCCCCATGATCACGTCCATAAAAACCCCGGATATCTCCGTAGCAATATGGTACTGTGCTAGGATAGTGTGTTGGAGCCGAGCCAGCTAAACAACCAAGTGTGGATATTGGTACAGCTGTTACGTTTGAAATTTGACGATAGAAATAAAATCTCCATCTAGGATCGACACCCAACCCTTTTTCAACAAAGACTTTATACATAAACTGGTTGCCGATATAATCATTTGCACCAGTGCTAGTATAATAGGTATTATACTTATTGTGCCGGCTGTTAGGATTCAGTTCCTTTGAGCTGTATTTAAAAGTGAATGCTTCTGCATCGGTATCAATTAAGTTGTTCTCAGTAATCAACGCATCTATTTTTGCTTGTGCTGTATTATCAACCAAGCGTGTTTGCATTAAAAACTTCAACTTAAGTGTTTTAGCCAGTGTTTTCCAGCGAGCAGCTTCGTTTACAGCTGTTAAGCCTCCATAATATAAATCATTTGTAGGCTGAGTTGTAGAACTGGTTACTTTTCCAAGATCAACAATTGCGGCATCAAGCAAAGCCTGAACTGAAGTATAAACAGCTGCTCCTGCATCTGCCTTTGGGCTGAGGTTGGCGTTACCCTGAACTGCTTCAGAGTAAGGAACATCTCCAAAATAGTCAACTAACGAACCAAGGGTGTAAGCCTTAAGTATTTTTACAATACCAATATGAATATAACGGTTTGTCTTCTCCGCAATTGGTATCATCGCATCAGCATTCTTTAATACGCCTGCGTAAGCAGTAGTCCAGTCACCATCTTCAGCTTCAGGAGAATAAGCATCCCTGTATGTGCGGCTTGCCAAATACTCCATACGGGTAAGTTCTTCACCCACTTCAGATAATCCCCTATAAAGGCTAACAAAATTTAGCTGAACTTCATTGAGATATAAATCAACGTTTGCGTCTTCTGGTTTTGCAGAATTTGGATTCACCAAACCAGAATCCAACTTACTGCAAGAACCAATAGAAATAATAATGACTATTGATAAAAGCCTATTAATATATTTTTTCATGTTCAATGTGTTTTAGAATGATACTTTTAAACTAATTCCCATTCGTCTTGAAGTTGGGCCAGTAATAAATTCGAAGCCTCTGGTTCTTCCAACGCCCCCACCTGAAATTTCAGGATCAAGATTTGTTCCTTTTGGAAAATTAGGAGCACTAAACCACAAATTTTGACCACTTAAGGTAATTGAAGCAGACCCTAAAAAGGTTTTTTCAAGAATTTTTGATGGGATATAATAAGAAAGTGAAGCTTCTCTTAACCTGAATACTGTTGCATCATATATATATTGTTCACTGGCTCCAAAGTAAGTGTTAAAAAACAACCTGTCCATTGGTACCATAAAATCGTTAGGAGAACCATCCTGTTTAACACCAGGAGCAATAATACCTATTGAACGGTCTACATCGGTAACCTTAGCAAGTCCACGTGCAATCATAGAGTTAGTTAAAACAGAATACATGTCACCTCCATGTGTATAATCCATCTGTATTCTTAATTGAAAAGACTTAAACGAAAGTGTACTAACCCCGCTCAACTTATAATCCGGGTTTGGATCTCCAATAATATCAATATCACTTGATTCGATATAATATAGGTATATTCAATATTGGAGGTAACATTAAATGCCTATTTATAATAAACTAGTTCGGGATCGTATTCCTGAGGTAATTGAAAAGACAGGAAAAAAATTCACTACCAGAATATTAGATAATAAAGAATACATAAAAGAATTAAAAACCAAAAGCTTTGAGGAGCTTAATGAATACATAAATGCAGAAAATGATAAAGACGCAATAGAAGAGTTAGCTGACCTTTTGGAAATTATCCATGCACTTGCTGAATGTCATGGTGTGAACATTGAAAAGGTAGAACAGGTACGGCAGGAAAAGGCAGAGAAGCGTGGTGGTTTTAAAGATAAAATCTTCTTAATTGAGGTTGAGGATGAGTAAGATTCAACTGATTACAAGAGACCTTGGTTCACATTTAAATGACAAAATTGAAGAGGCGCAAACAGTTTGTGTTTTGTCTTCATTTGTCATGAAATCAGGGGTCAAATTTATTAAAGATGCCTTGAAGAAAGCTGTACAAAATGGGACGGATATAAAGATTTGTACCGGTGATTATTTGTACATTACACAGCCTGAGGCTTTAGAAGAGCTGCTTTCAATTGATGAGCGTATTCGCATTCGACTATGGAAAAGTAATGGTACTTCTTTTCACCCAAAAGCGTATCTTTTTCAATCCAATGAACATGATGTTCTTTTTATTGGTTCTTCCAATCTTTCAAATTCTGCTTTGAATCAAGGCATCGAATGGAATATTTCTGTGAGTGATGAAAAAGAGGTTTTTGATGAAGCACTAATGGAGTTTCTTGATATTTTCTACTCTGATCAAACGGTACCATTAAATAAAGAAACCCTCGAAGAGTATCGAGCTAATTATGAGGAGTATCAGCGTAAACATCCAAATCTAGTTCAAAAATGGACGGAACTTGAGGAACAAAAATTAATGCTTCCTTCAAAAAAGGATCAGCCTGAAAAGCCTGAAGCCGTACTAGAACCACCCGTTTCTTATGGAGAGATACTGCCTCGTTTTGCGCAGATTGAGGCACTTGAAGAGTTGAATAAGACTTTAGAAGAAGAATACAATAAAGCTCTGGTGGTGATGGCTACTGGACTGGGTAAGACCTATTTGGCTGGATTTTTTGCACAAAACTTTAAAAAGATTCTCTTTATTGCTCATCGTGAGGAAATTCTCTATCAAGCAAAAGATTCTTTTAATAGAATTATGCCTGAAAAGCAGTATGGCATATACAATGGCAAGATGAAAGAAAGCGGAGCAGATGCGATATTTGCATCAATCTATACATTAAGTATTAAGAAGCATCTTGCGCGGTTTAGAGTGGATGAATTTGATTTAATTATTGTGGATGAATTCCATCATGCGGCAGCGGATTCATATAAACGTGCGTTAGATTATTTTCAACCGAAATTTTTACTAGGAATAACAGCGACACCTGATCGAAATGACAATAAGGATGTATATGCGCTTTGTGATGGAAACGTTGCATTTAGATTAGATTTCTTGGAAGCGATTAACCGGCAATGGTTGGCACCTTTTACCTATTATGGGGTATATGACGACACAGACTATAGTCAAATAACGTGGCTGGGAAATCGATATGCCGAAGAGGAATTACTGCAAGTTCAATTAAGAGAAGAATTAGCTCAAAAGACACTACAGGCGTGGGAAGATAAGAAGCAGACCAGAACACTTGGATTTTGTTCTTCCATTAGACAAGCCGACTATTTATCAAGCTTTTTTAATAACCATGGCTATCATACTGTTAGTCTTCATTCTCAGCAGACTGGCATTAGTAGAAATCAGGCTATTTCGCAACTGGCAAAGGGTGAAATGGATATTATTTTCACGGTTGACCTTTTCAATGAAGGTGTAGATATTCCACCGGTAGACACGCTTTTATTTGT
>JAKFDY010000484.1:0-3659 GCA_036675885.1 Lacibacter sp.
GAGAACGATGCTATACATGAAGGAACTATCGGAACAAAAAATGCTATTCTTTCATTAGGACTTGTGCGAATGGTTTTAGAAACAACTATTGACATGAGTGTACTGCTTGGCATAGATGCTGACCTGCGAAACAACTGGAAAGAGAAAAAGGAAAAGCTGTCTACTTATCCTGTGCAAATACGAAATGGTAAAAAAGTATTCAGGTATAGCGAGCAAGGCACAGAGTGGTGGGGCGATAATACCTTAGGCATACAACATATTTATCCTGCAGGACAAATTGGTCTCAACAGCGATACTAATCTTTTGCAGCTTGCGCACAATACCATTGATGAAATGAAACGCTGGAAAGATTTTAATGGGTCGAACAGTTTTTTCCCTGCTGCAGTAAGAGTAGGGTATAATGCAGATACTATTTTAACAAAACTGCACGATTATAGTTTGCATACATATCCTAACGGCTTTCAGTTAAACAATCCACACGGAATTGAAAATTGCAGCACGGTACCTAATACCATTAATGAAATGTTGTGCATGTCCAATCAGGATATGTTACGTGTGTTTGAAATATGGCCCAAAGAACAGGATGCTTCTTTTTCCACAATCAGAGCCGAAGGAGCTTTTTTAGTTTCCGCAATGTTGAAAAACAAAGAAGTACAGTTTGTGAAAATCCTGAGTGAAAAAGGACGCATCTGCAACTTTCAAAATCCATGGCCGGGCAAAAAGGTGCTGGTGAAAAGCAAAAAGCGGAAAGCAGAAAAGCGAAGCGGAGGAACAATTCAACTGAAAACACTTGCAGGAGAGGTGTTGATAGTAACAGTTTTCAATCAATAAAGGAAAAGAGCGCAATCGTATGCCCACCTGATTTGGCCTTGTGATAAGTAAATTACAGCAAGGAGTGCTTGCTTTCTTACTCAAATGCAGATCGAATTACAATAGAACTTGTTTATGAAGAAGAGAATTCCTGGAAGAATAAAAGTATTGGTAGCCGCAATAAGCATCTTGTTGATGAATAATGCTCCTGCACAGAATAATACAGTTTCAAACAAAGTAACCGATGTTTGGATCGTTGTGAAAAGCCATTTTGATCTTGGCTTTACCGATCTGGCTGAGAATGTTTTTCAGCGATACCGTGCAGAGATGATGGAGAAGTCGCTGAAAGTAATGGAAGCAAACAGAGGCCTGGCAAAAGAAGATCAATTTGTATGGACTGTTCCCGGCTGGCCGTTGTATGCACAAATGCTTGGCCCCAAACAAGACTCTCTCCGTAAAATAAAAGTGGCACAAGCGGTAAAAGATGGAATGCTCACACCACATGCACTTGCTTTTTCAACACATACTGAATCACAGGATCTGGAAGATCTTGTACGCAGCCTTCATTACAGCAGTATTGTTTGCAAACAATACGGACTTCCAATTCCCATAGCAGCAAAGATGACGGATGTCCCATCGCACAGTTGGGTTATGCCGACTTTATTACACCATGCAGGAATAAAATTTTTGCATATTGGCGTTAATCCTGCAAGTCAATATCCAAGAGTACCGCAATTGTTTTGGTGGCAGGGAGCTGATGGTTCAAAAATTTTGTGCAGCTATACCATTGATTATGGAAGTAGTTTTTTACCACCTGCCGATTGGCCTTGTAAAAATTATTTATCCATGATCATGGCTGGCGATAATCATGGCCCGCCTTCACCTGAAGATGTCGCCAAATGGAGAAAGCAATACCAGGAAAAAATGCCCGGTGTAAAAGTGCATTTCGGAACACTTGATGATTTTGCAAAAGCAGTATTGACAGAGAAACTTGAATTGCCTGTTGTTAAAGGCGATATGCCTGATACATGGATCCATGGTTTAATGTCAATTCCACAAGCATCCAAAACAGCAAGAAATATCCGCCCACTTGAACCTGCTTTGGAAACCTTTGATACCCACCTTCGTTATTGGGGGCTTGAACCTGCCGATGTTTCAAAACCGCTTGCAAAAGCATATGAACAAAGTTTGCTGTATAGTGAACATACCTGGGGAATGAATGCAGAATATGGACCTCGTTACGTATATGGTGATGCGTGGAAGCAATGGATGACTGATATGCAACAGGAACCCATCCCTGCTGATGGAGATTATTCAAAACTGCCTCGTGGAAGTAAACGCAAGTGGCTTCAGTCTTATGACGATCATCGCAATTACGCCAACACAGCTGCATCAATCATTAATAAAGAATTAAGCGACAGACTTACTTTGCTTGCATCATCAGTAAAAACAAATGGCAAAAGCATTGTTGTTTATAATGCCCTTCCATGGAAGCGATCAGGTATTGTAGAAATAAATGGAAAGAAAATTGTTGTAACAGATGTTCCGGCAAATGGATACAAAACAACTCCTTACACTGAAGAAAAAATTGCGGAGGGAAATGCAGAACAGATCGAAACAAAGTATTTTATTGTACGGTTCGATCTTGAGAAGGGTGGCATTCGTTCGTTAATTGAAAAAGCTACAGGTAGAGAATTGGTTGATCAGGCAAGTTCGTATGTAGTTGGACAGTTTTTGCATGAGCGGTTTAGTAAAAATGAAGTATTTGATCGTTTTTTTTATAAGTATTCCCGTTTGCATACGGGTTGGGGATTAAATGATATTGGTAAGCCCGGTATGCCTGATGCAAAAGCAGTTCCATATCTTGCTACAACTCCTGCTAATTGGAAAATAAACAGCTCACAATCTGCAGCCGAAGAAAATATTACACTTACTACTACTGATTGCAAAGGATTAGCAAATGGTTATACACTCAGCTTCTCCTTTCCAAAACATGCAGCTTTAGTTGATGTGGTATGGACTGTTGATACGAAAACTGCTGACAAACATCCGGAAGGAGGATGGCTTTGTTTTCCTTTTAAAATTCAACAACCAACATTTACGTTGGGGCGTTTGGGTGCACCGATAAATCCTGCCACGGATATTATTCCGGGCACAAATCGTCATTTGTTTGCGGTTACAACAGGTGTTGCAATAACAGGTAATGATGCTGGCATTGGTCTTTGTCCAATAGATGCGCCATTAATTTCTCTTGACAAACCCGGGCTATGGTATTGGACGATGGATTATGTTCCGCAACAACCATCTGTCTTTGTAAATCTTTATAACAACATGTGGAATACAAATTTTCCACTTTGGCAGGATGGCTCATGGAGTGAGCGTGTTCGTTTTTGGCCAATCTCAAAAAATATAAATGCAGCAGAGAATCTTGCTGTTCAATCATGGGAAGCAAGGTTACCTCTACAGGCAATCATTGCTGACAATGCTACCGGTAAATTACCTGCAACAAAAGAAGGCTTAAGCGTTTCAAGAAAAGGAGTGTTAGTAACGGCTTTCGGTGCTGATACAGATGGTAACAAAGGTACATTGTTGCGTATGTGGGAGCAGGCGGGTATCAGTTCAAACGTAACAATAAAATTGCCTGCAGGCATGAAAGTTAAATATGCAGCTCCGGTTAATTTGAGGGGCGAAAAAACAGGCAATAGAATAGTTATAAAAAACAACAGCATTACTTTCTTATTACAAAAATTCTCGCCTGCAAGTTTTGTGTTGGAGTAAAGCGAATGTACCTGCAACTCTGTTGATCAGTTTAGACGATTTAAATTATGATAAACATAAAATTTCCCCGG
>JAKFDY010000485.1:0-13781 GCA_036675885.1 Lacibacter sp.
TTTGTAGTCCTGGAAACCAAAAGGTGCGACAACACTTACAAGTGTATCGTTGGGGCAATAAGTAGCTCCGGTAAACTCACTCGTACATTCTGTATTAACATCGATATAAGCATACCCAAAATGCCGTACAAATGTGCAATCGGCAGTTTTAAAAAATAAACGAATTGTTTTGCCCGCTTGTCCGTTGAGATTTATGGTAACCGCTGTCCAGTTTTTTACCCAAACGGGGGTATTCTCGTTTGCTCTCACCGGCGCTTCGTGAAAACCGGGTAAACCACTCCCAAAAGGAATAAATTCAAATGAAGAACATTGAATGATCGAATTATTAGTCACATTCATCACTTCAATTTCTAATCTTGGTTGTTCTTCCAGAAGATGATTAGGGCCTTCAAATACAACTGCATAATGATACGTGATTGAATACGTATTCATATTAGCCGGAATAGTAAACTCATACGATAACCCTTCTGCCTGTGCACCACCAGATGTATTGCCAAGCTTAACAGAAAAGCCACTTCCGTTTGGGCATACAACAGGAAAGCCGCCAAAAAAATCAGTTTGACCTGAATTTGCAGCACGACTAAACATTTTGTGTTGGTTCTCAGAAATCAGCCCCGTTGCATTAAGTGAAATTACATTTGCGCCCGCTTGTGCAGATACAGAACCTGTATATGCTGTCCAGTGAGAGAAATCACCTCTCTCAAAATCAATGTTAGGAGGACAAATTTGTGCGTTGGAAGATAAACATAGAAACAAGACGGTAAACAATGTTACCATATGTGTACGAATAATTCCATGTTGAAGAATCTTCATAATGTAGGAGTCAGGTGAGCAGTACCGGGCTCGGTTTACTAATTTACTCAAAAAACAAACCCCTAGTATATGATTTTTTTCATGTTGGATGTTTAGACAATGATGTGACAGAAAAAAAATCGACAAGACATAAAAAAGCCGGTCAACTTGTGTTACCCGGCTTTCAATTTATTCCATTGTTTCGTCTCTGTGTCCGCGGATCGCCAGGCTCAATTTCCCTGTTTATCTCGTCCATATCAACTGGTTGGGAATCATCGCCCGGCAGGTAAAGGCAGAAATAATCGCATATTTTCCAGAAGAAATACTCCGTCAATGCAGCATAACCATGACAATGTATTTGCTTGCAGCTAACGGCTTTCAGCAAGTAGCCTTCTTCACAATCCTTTCGTCCAGATTTCATGAATAGGTTCGCCACGTGAACTGAGCCCCGAATGATGCCAGTTATTGCCTTCCACTTTTCCATCAAAACTCAACGAAGCACCTACCCTTGTGCTGTCTCTGGAAAAGAATTCGATATTCTCCGTGTACTTCCCATTTACGAATGTGTAAGTGCCGCCACCTGTTCCGAAGAACTCTTTGGTTTCAATATTGATAGCAATCCATTGAAAGCGTGTACCGGTGAGCAGTTTATGGTTCGTCTTGCACCGGGTGTAATGGCTTGCATATTACCATTGTTCATACGGCCTGTAATTAACCAATGACCTGCCAGTTGATTTTTACTGTCATCAACACGTTTATAAGTTTCGGTTGATCCATTAACCGTAAGATTAAGTGCCTGTTGAGTGACTGACATATTCATCATTTCACTGGTACCCACTACTTCTTTCTCCGCTGTATGAAAAAGGTATTTGATAGAAAGCTGGTTGCCTGCAACACTGTAAGAACCGCCTTTCGTGGAGCTGAACACTTTATTTGCTACATCATACTTTGTGTAAGAGCAGTAACCATCCTGGAATAACAAGGTAACTGTGAAAGCCCCATCCTGTTTACTCCATGCGCCTGTAACAGATGTTTGTGCAATACTTTGTTTACTCAGCCCAATTAAAAGGGTAATCAATAAAAACCTCTTTGCTTTCATACAATAATATTTTGTAAGAGAGTAATTGACTGGCTGATCATTTTTTTGGCGCAGAGGTTAACTCTGCGTTTGTCTTAGCGTTCTCATTTCTGCGCCAAAAAATCAGCTCCTAAGGATACAACAAGTATTTCTTCCGCATAGACTTATACTTTGATAAACCCGGCTCCCATGAAGCATAAATTTCAGCAGCCGATTTACCTGCAATGATCTGTTCTTTAAATTGCGCATTACCTGCCAGCTTGTTAATATCACCCATCTGGTTACTCTGTGAACGATCGAAGAATTTTGGCTTATCAGGAAAAGCCGCATACAGTTCTTTCATCCACTGTACATTAATACGTTTTGTTTTACGCAGTTGATTGATATCATATTTCCGAAGATCGAGTCCAAAACATTCTTTATTCATGTGCAATGGCGTTTCTGCCATACCCGGAATACTTTTAGGTGTAAAAGAGAACTGATATTTTCCCTTCAGCAAAGGACTGCCAAAAACGGTAAATGGGAAATAGGTACCACGACCATGATTCAACGCTGTTCCTTCGAACAAACAGGTAGATGGATAAAGCATGATGGCCTGCTGTGTATTCAAATTAGGTGATGGAGATACAGGTAATGTATAAGCCATATCGTGATTATAATTCGCCACTTTAATGATCTTGAGTTTGCATTTCAGTTTATTGGGTAGCCAACCCTGCCCATTGATCATTTGTGCAAATTCAGCAATGGTCATACCATGTGCAATAGGTATCGGAAACATACCAATGCCTGATTTGTATTTCATATCCAGGATGGGACCATCAACTAAATATCCATTGGGGTTTGGACGATCAAGTATCAGCAACTCTTTGTTATTCTCTGCACATGCTTCCATGATATGACTGAGCACATTGATGTAAGTATAAAAACGGCAACCAACATCCTGAATATCGAAGATCATCAGATCAACATTCACCAGATCTTCTTTTGTTGGTTTTCGCTTTGGCCCGTATAAAGAAATAACAGGCACACCTGTTGCAGGATCTTTTTCATTTTTCACCTTCACACCGGCACTTGCATTTCCTCTGAAACCATGTTCAGGGCCAAATACTTTTACAATGTTTACACCTGACGAAAGCAAACTATCTACTAAATGTTTCTTACCAATGATGGTTGTGGGATTCGCCAACACAGCAATACGTTTGCCTTTTAAGTAAGGAAGATATTTTTCTGTTTGATCTGCACCGATTATCAATTGTTTCTGCTGTTGGGCTTCAATATTTTTATTGTTTACACTTTGCAGTAAAGCAAGACAAGCAATCCCTGCAATCAAAAAATAAAATGGCTTTGCTCTCATGATCAATTTCATATTGCTAAACTATTTCTATTTACAATACCACCAACTACCACTCAAAAAAAAGCCGGGCTTTTAACAAAACCCGGGCTTCGATTAACAACAAAGCATCGATTACAACTGCTCTGTATATTTTTTAAAATTATCAAGGATGGCCTGCCAACCTGCTTGTTGCATTTCAATTGAGTTTTCACTTTCTGCATCAAAGCTCTCCGCTACTTTTGTGGAATTGCCTTCCGCTGTAAAATCTATTTTCACCTTACGTCCGTCTTCCATTGTGTAAGCAATGTGTTCATTGGCAGTAACCGCATCATAAACGCCTCCAAATTCAAAACCCATACTGCCATCTTTTGCTTCCATGCGTGAAGAGAAACTGCCGCCAACACGAAGATCGTTTTTAGCCCAGGGTGTATGCCAATCGGGTGATGCGAAAGCCCACCTGGTAATATGCTCCGGGTTATTCCAGCTTTCCCATACGGTAGCTATTGGGGCGTTTACTACTGTTTGTACTGTGATAACTGTTGCTGCTTGTGTTTCCATGTTATTTGTTTTAAGAATGATGATGATTGTTTAACAGTACAAACTTCCGAACTGTTTTTTAAATTGAGGCTGGTCAAAAACGAAATAATAACGGGCTGAATGCGACAGGTATTCACTAACATAAAAACGCAAAACCTGCCTGTTAAATCTCGTAGCAGAATAATGTATTTTTAGAAAAAGTATTTTGTATGAAACAATACCTTCTTTATTTGTTCATCATTGCACTTAGTTGTAATCAGCCGGTTGAAAAAGAAACGTTGCCACAGCTCCTTGCAAAAGGAAAATGGGTTGATCTCAGTTATGACTTTTCCAGTGAAACGATCTACTGGCCCAATAACCCTGTTGGCTTTAAACTCGATACACAGTTCAATGGCAAAACTGCAGGCGGATATTATTATTCTTCAAATACATTCTTTTCACCCGAACATGGCGGCACACACCTTGATGCACCTGTGCATTTTGCAGAAGGCAAGTGGAGTGCTGACGAGATACCATTGGAAAAGTTATTGGGAGAAGCAGTGGTGATTGATGTTACAGCAAAAACTTCCAACAATGCCGATTATCAAATAACAGTGAATGATGTAAGTGCTTGGGAAAAAGAAAACGGTACTATTCCCGATGGAGCAATTGTTTTATTCCGCACCGGCTGGGGAAAGTTTTATCCTGATGCAGCAAAATATTTAGGCACTGCTGAAAAAGGCGAAGCTGCAACAGCCAAACTTCATTTCCCTTCCATTCATCCGGAGCTGGCTGCTTGGTTTATCAAAAACAGAAAGATCAAAGCAGTGGGTGTTGATACGCCAAGTATTGATTACGGCCAGTCGAAAGATTTTAAAACACATCAATTATTTTATGCTGAAAATATTCCCGGGTTTGAAAATGTGGCAAACCTTGATGCACTGCCAATAAAAGGTGCTTATGTTTTTGCGTTACCTATGAAGATTAAAGGAGGAAGTGGCGGGCCGTTACGTATGATCGCCTGGGTGGAGCTACCTTGAGCATCTTTACTGTTTCTTAATAGCTGAAGTATAAGCAACTGTTTTGCACTTGCTGAATTACAGCTTATCTTTCAGAATACAGTATTCATTGGTTGCACCAATGAATACTCAACCAGATCGCACATGAGACTGCTTTATCTTTTTCTTATATCATTGATTTGTATTTCATCGCTTTCAGCACAAACTCCTGTTGCTGATAGTTTAAATAAACTGTTGCAAACAGAGCAGATCGATTCAAACAAAGTACGTTTGATGTGGCAATATGCCGATGAGATCAATAACAGCGACCCGGAGAAAAGCATCCTTATTTCACAACAGGCGGTTTATCTGGCCCGATCAATCAAGTACACAGAAGGTCTTTCCCGTTCGCTTGGAGTGTTGGCAAATGGATTTATTAACATCGGTAATTATCCACGTGCACTTGACTACCATTTACGGAAATTAAAAATTGAAGAGAAAAGAAACAATCCACGTAACATGGGTAGTGTGCTCATCAATATCGGCATTGTGTATGTGTTGGAAGAGGAATATCAGAAAGCACTCTTCTATTACCGCAAGGCCGATTCTGTTATTACACGCAATAATGTAGAAGATCTCAGTTACCAGGTAAAACTTAACCTTGGTGATGCCTTTGATAAACTGAATATGCCCGACTCAGCTTTTCATTATTACAACATGTCGCTCAAAAGAGCTGAAGTATTAAACAATAATTATTACATTGGCATATCAAAGATCGGGCTTGGGCATTACTATCGTAAAAAAGGAAATTTCGATTCCTCCGCAACAAATTACAGAACTGCCATCAACATTCTTACCATAGAAAATGATGATTTCCTGATGTGTGAAACCACATTGGGATTTGCCAAACTGTTTAAGCAAAACAACCAGCTCGATTCAGCTGCACACTATGCCAACTTATCAATAAGCATTTCTAAACGTGGGAATTTTTTATCAAACGAACTGGATGCTGCAGAATTTTTAAAAGACTATTACAGGGAACAAAAGAATATCGACAGTGCGTTTGCTTACTATACAATTGTACAAACACTAAACGATTCCATTAACAGCAAAACGAAAGTACGTGACCTGCAGATATTATCGATCAATGAACAGATCAGGCAGCTGCAGCTTGAAGAAGATAAACGTTTAGCTGCAAAAGAGCGTTCGCAGCAATTGCAGATGCTGTTTATTGCGTTGTTCATCCCCGGTTTCTTTATTCTTACATTGTTATTGAGCCGTGTAAGAATACCTGTCAGGGTAATTAAAATACTGGGTGTTCTTTCTTTGCTGATCTTGTTTGAATTTTTGACCTTGCTCTTACACCCAACGGTAAAAGAGTTAACACATCATACACCTGTTCTGGAAATACTCATCTTTGTTGCTATTGCTTCCATTCTTATTCCATTGCATCACCGGGTTGAGCATTGGCTCATTGAGAAACTAGTGCAGAACAGGGAACGTATTGCCGGAGAAAAAAAGATCCGGATCAAATCGACCCGGATCAAACTGTCATCAAACAAAGAATAGTTTAATTAGTTTTTATCACTGGCTTTTGAACGCCGGTTGTGTCCATTTGGGTCGTGTCTTTTGCTGTAGTATCAGCAGGAGCTGGTGTTGGTTCAGGAGTAACAACTGGAGTATCCGCTGCTGCTTCTGTTTTTTCGCCTTCATTATTACAGGCAGTTGCAAATACGGTAAAAAGCAGCATGGCAGCCATCAGTCCCTGGTTGATTTTTTTGTACATAAGCTTTAGTTTTAGGTTATAAGTGTACGAAAGTTTTTCAGTACTGCAAAATAAGCTGGCACGAAACACCCCACAGCCACGCTGTGAAATGCTGATTTAATAGAGTAGTTTTAAAAAACCAAAGCCGCATTTATGAAGAGAAACTGCTGTATTCTTATCACTTTATTGATGCTGCACTGCACAGTCATGAATGCCCAAAGTATTTACCACTTCCAATATAAAATTCCTTCAGGTGACAGCAGTAAAGCTCACGAAGCATTTTTTATACGCAACAGCAGCACGGGTGGCTTTGCACGTATCCTTCACTATAATGCCGCAGGACAACCTGTAATAACTGAAATGAAACTGAAAGAACAGTTTGTGAGCGGCACTAACAGCATCATAGACCCATCCACTGTTTATTACAAAGCCACAAAACCCGAAGTAATTGATGGCAATGACGATCCTTCAACTGATAGTGTTTCATTTTGGTTTACTCTTAACACGCAGACCAACGAGTTTGAGCCATCAAAAATCACCGCCTATATTGCTGATGGAAAAGAAGTGAATGCAGAACTTACAAAAGCTGAACTGCAAAACTCATCAAGCTTACGCAAAGAAGCAGTGCTTCGTTTCTTTAAGGAAAATGATCCGTTGTACGTAACCATGTTCAAAGCTGTAACTAAAGGTTTAAATCCCAATGAAAAGGGAATGAAGATGCATGTAATTCTTGTATGTGCCACTACAGATCCAACGCTTAGCCAGTTCAGTATTTATGATCTGGATCGTGCAGAAAAACTATATACGAAACTTGCAGATGAAATTGGCGTAAAGGCAAACATCATTAAAATATTCGGTAATAGCTACAATAAAAAAAATGTAGATGCAGCTGTAAAAAATCTGAAACCTGCTGCTGCCGATATTGTTGTTTTCTATTACAGCGGTCATGGTTTTCGTATGCCGAAGTTAAACCGCCCCTATCCGTTTATGGATCTGCGTTCAGATGCAAAAACGCAGGACTACAAAAAACATACAATGAACATCGAAGATATTTTTTTAACACTCAAAAGCAAACCCAACAGGTTTACGCTAGTAGTGAGCGACTGTTGCAATAACGATCCTGAAGCAACCAACAGTGTTGCTCCCACTCCACCTGAACCACGTGCATCCGATCTGAAATGGAATTATGAAAACCTCCGTGCATTGTTTCTGAATCCGAAGAAAACATCTTTACTGATAACTGCAGCTGATAAGAATCAACTTGCAACAACAAACCCAAAACTGGGGGGATTTCTGTCTTACTATTTTAAACAGTCGCTTGAAAATATGCTGGCCAGCAGCAACCCAAGAGAAGTAAGCTGGTTTAAAATATGCGAAGAAACAAGAGCCAAAACTGTGATACAGGCAAAGAACACGGCTTGCGCCAAACCACCAATACCTGCTAATGGATGTGTGCAATATCCCATTTACAAATTCGTATTCTAAAATTTAATTACCAGGATCAGGATATTCAATGAAGTTGTACTGTTTCATCAGCGATTTCCATTTTGCTTCTTTTCTGTAACCATCCCATGTAGTATCATATTTCAACACATAAGAATAAAGAAACCCTTCATTCATTGCCTTTTGCAACCACCGCCAGGCTTCTATCTTATTACCTGCTTTTGCATACATGCGTGCAATCGAATACATTGCTTCAACATCATGCGGTTTTAAGGCCAGGTAAGTTTTGTAATGTTCAATTGCTTTTTTAGGTTGATCAGAAAGCAATTCGATACGTCCGTATAAATTTCTGATCTCTGCAATATCATAGACATGAGTCGCTTCTGCCTGTTGCAGTAATTCCGTTGCTTCTTTAAATCTTGATGAATGCGCATAGTACTTTGCCAGCAATAACTGTTTGGAGAAATTAATTTCTTTTCGGTTGAGAAACGTGTCAAGATGCATCTGTGCAGAAGTGAATTCATAAAGCCTGTCCAGTACGTCAACGAGCTTTAAACGGATGCCTGAATTCTTATCCTGCAAGTCAATTGCTTTTTGATAATGTTTTGGTGCATCTTTAACCAAACCTTGCCATACATACAGATCGCCGAGTTTGTCATTTATCTCGGCAAGCAGGTATTCATCTTCTGCCAGTAAAGAATCAGCTTTCAGAAAACATACAATTCCCTGTGTAAAAGGAAGCCTGATCTTATCTGCTAGCCGAACAACGCTATCAATACCCGGCAATGTTTCAAATCTGAAGGGCTCTACATTAAGCCCGGCCATTCTGTTGATATGGCTTGGCTCATCTTCGTCAGGCTTATACTCTTTGTAGTCAATCCTATACTTATCCGGATCTTCATTTGCTATTTCGTATAATAAGTTGCCTGCCTTGTAAAACCAATTGCCTTGACCAGGTAAGCGCTCATGCATACGTTTGTAAAAAGAGAACAGTTCATTTCTGCCATCATGAAAGTTTATATTCCTGTAAGAAAAAATCACCTGCTCTGCTTCCTGGTAGCGATCAATCTTTTCAAGCATATTCCACAACAGGTAATAGCCGCCATAAAAATCGGGCTGCTTTTTAATGATAACCCTGTATTGGTGTTCACTCTCTGTATAATGATTCCATTGCTCGTATAATGTGCCTAAGAAATAATGATCTTCAATCTGGCGATAGTAACTTTTTCTGAATTCCTTCAGTACGCATTCTTTTACAGGCGATTCAGGTGTGTGTTGCTGCAGCGAATCAACATACTGAAAAAAAGAAACTGAATCTCTGTAATAGTCAACCGAAAATTTAAACACCACTTCAGCTCCCTGTCTTAGCTTATGATCATAATAGAGCTTACCTAAATAATGAAAGGCCAGTGGATTTGTTTTATCCAATGCAATTACTTTTCTGAAATGATCTTCAGCAGAAAAAAAATCATTGCTGCGGTAAGCATCCATTGCAAGGGCAAAATTACCAGCCACATCATTTTCTTTAACCAGTTTGGTATCGAAATCGCAACGCTCGTATACAGCTTCAAATTGATCAAATACGGGCTTAGGAAGTTTCATATGCCTCGGGGCATTGAAAAAATAACCACGCTTGCGAACATCTGCTTCAAAAAAGAACGAATCGGCTTGTGCATAGTTTGTTGTTTTCATATAGGTATAACCCAATCGTTCAAACGGAAGATAATGCCGGCTGTTTATGTTGATACTTTTCCTGAATAACTCTTCCGCAGTAAGCCATTGGTTCATTTCTTCGTGCATAATACCTGCACTTACATATGTATTTTGAAAACCTGGTTGTAAATCCATTGCGGTTCTATATGCTTCTTTTGCTTTATCGAATTGTTTGGTCGCCGTATACAATCCAATAAGACTTGCCCAGGGTAATGCCCACATGGGGCTGATCATTGCCGCTTTAAAAAAATGTTCTTCTGCCAGTTTATACTTTCCTTTATCGAGGTAAAGAATTCCCATTTCATGATTGATATACGCTGCATTTTCTTCCAATCCATAAGCTTTCTGCTGCATACTAAAAGAAGAATCGAATAATGATCGACTGTTTTCGAACAACGGCATTTTTAACCTGCAGGCAACGCCCTGCATATAGTAATACTTTACCTGCAGATTTTTATACAAAGGATTGTCAATATCTGCCAGGCGCAAAGCAAACGCCAACATCTTCGGATATACATCATATCCATTGGTAAGAATATTATAATAACGCCTGCGTTCAAGCTCGGCTTCTGCACCGCTGAGATAATCATTGATCACTTCCTGAACATGATCATCAATAGCCACCAGCAAACGATTATTAAACTGCTTTTGTAAGCGCTTATTATTTTTCAGTTGTGTCTCCAGCAGTTGTAATGTACCAAGACTTGTTCCGACAATTGACACAGTATCGCCGGCACTCGCTTGAGAACTGTCTATAGTTGCCGATCGTTTCTCTATATTACGCATCGCTTCCTGTACAACAGCCAATGCTATATTCTCAGTACTTATAGATTTAAGTCGATCATAATCAAGAAACACATCAGGACTATAAGAAGTGTATAGTTCGAAAAAATAATTAACCAACTGCTGCGTTGTCATTTCTGTTTGTTGCTGCACCGCAGCCGTAGGTAAGGGCGCCGGAACCTGCAGTTGCATTTGCACAAACTGCTGTTGATTAACTGTTGCCAGTAAAAGTTGATCACCTCCAACCAATGCCGGTGTTTGTTTGTGTTTGATCTTTAGCAAGGTGGCGTCTTTCGCAATAGCACTATCAATGTATTGCCTTGCTTCTTTTACTGTAATCATTCCATTTTTATCTGCATCTGCATAACCGGTTATTGCATTAATGAAATAGTAAGAGAACACCCCACGGCCACCACCCCATGCTTCATTTTCAACAGCCAGTTCATTTGGTCCGCAGGAGGTGATGCGTATTTCATTTTCCTTCGCTGCACGCAATTCATTGCCCACCAAAAATTTTAAACGGTAATCACTTGTAACCAATGTACCGCTGTGGCAGGCATCGGTAATGAGAATTACTTTTGCTTTTGATTTAGCAGATAATGTATTGGCATAGTAATTCAGATCTTCAATACGTATAGCGTTATTAATATAATTTGTACGTGGGGTATTAAAGGCAAGCAGAAATCCAAGCCTGCGTGCTGTTTCTGATTCCATATCACCATGACCTGAGAAATAAAAATACACGAGATCATTTTCTTGTACAGTTTCTGTTAGCCAGCTGAGTGCATTATAAACGGCTGCGTTGGTAGCAAGTGAATCTAAAAGTAAACGGATATTCTCCTGCGGCACTGCTCCGCCTGCGGGTGATTGGAGATAGTTGAAAAACATTTGTGCATCACGATTAGCAAAACGAAGTTCACTGATGCCGATGTTCTGGTATTTTGAAATACCAACGATAACAGCGTAAGTGTTCCCTTTTTGTATTTTCTGAGCATGAGTTATACTGCAATACAGAAACCAAAGAATAAACAGGGATCCTTTGTACATGTTTTGGTTTTACCTGAATAAGATACAGCATTTTTCTTGAGACGTACAGATAATGCATCCGAAAAAACAGAAAGAATCTATTCGCCTTTTTTCCTGGCTGAATTGGCTGGCACTTCAATCACCGTTTTTGTTTCCGGTTGCTGTTCAATTGATTTCTCTGATTCCACTTCTATTTCCTGTACCCATACTGCATATTTATTGGGGTATATTTTTGATCCTCTGTGTGCTGTATAAACATGTGTAAATACAGCACCTAAATACAAGATCATAGCAGAATAGTAAACCCACAGCAATAAAACAATAGCAGAACCTGCAGTGCCATAAGTTGTTGAGAGCTGACTTTGACCCAAATAAAAACCAATCAGGAATTTACCACCCATAAAAAGAATGGCTGTTGTAAAAGCACCAACACGCACATGTTTCCATTCAATGCGTGCATCGGGCAATACTTTAAAAATCATTCCAAACAATAAAGATGTAATAAGAAAAGTAAGGATGAGATTAAACACATAAATAACGATCACCGTCACTTCAGGGAACAGCTGGATTAACCTGTTACTTAGCAAATCCATCAGACCGTTTATTACCAACGACACCAGCAAAATAAAACCAAGTGCTATCACAATCGAAAATGAAAGCAACCTGTTGACAATTAAACGGAGATAACTTTTCCCTTTGTATGGTTTCGCTTTTAATTTCCAAATGTGATTAATTGAATCCTGAATTTCAGTAAACACACTTGTAGCACCAATCAGGAGCGTAATTAAACCCACCAATGTTGCAAACTTACTTTGGTGTGATAAAGCCGCATTGCGAATGATCTCCTGTATTTGTAACGCTGCTTCTGTTCCCACAAAACCGGATATCTGGTTGTACAAAGTGCCTTCAACAGCATCTCTGCCATAAAAAATATCGCTTATAGAAATAATGATGATGAGCATGGCTGGCAGAGAGAAGATGGTATAAAACGCCAGCGCTCCGCTCAACTTCAGTACCTTATTATCAATAAAGCCGGAGAAGGTTTGTTTAATGATCGACCACATTGTTGTAAAAAAAAGTTTAATATTTTTCATTGCAGCAAAATTTTCAGCAAGCCCTTCTCTCCTTTTGTTCACTGCCATCTTTTTGACTGTCTGCTAAAGACAGCTGATAGCCCCGCAAACAGCTGTAATGCTTACCTGCGCCCCAATTAATCCATTTGTTGCGAGTAAACAGTTTAAAACTGACAAATACTATACCTGATGATAAAAAATGAGTACGAACGGGTGAAATAATTACCTTCGCCGCCATAATCAAAAAACGAAACAATGAAACTGGCAGACCTGCTGCAACAACGAAGCGAAAACAAATGTGAGTTATGTAAAGCAGAAACAAACCTTACGGTATATGAAGTTCCACCGCAAGATCAATCAAATGCCGATAACAACATCCTTATCTGTAGTAAATGTTTGGCGCAGATTGAAAAGAAAGAAGAACTTGATAGTAAGCATTGGAATTGTTTAACAGAGAGTATGTGGAGCGAAGTGCCGGGTGTGCAGGTTGTAGCGTGGCGTATGCTTAACCGCTTACGTAATGAAAGCTGGGCAGCTGATAACCTGGATATGATGTATCTTGATGATGAACGTCTTGCATGGGCCAAAGCAACTGGTGATCATGAAAATGATGGCAGTGTTGATTTGCACAAAGATTGTAATGGTGCTCAATTATTAACCGGCGACTCGGTTGTATTAATCAAATCACTGGATGTAAAGGGATCCACTCTTAATGCAAAGATGGGAACAGTGGTAAAAAACATTCGCCTGGTGGAAGAGAATACAGAACAGATAGAAGGAAAAATTGAAGGGCAAACCATTGTAATTCTTACAAAGTATGTTCGCAAACAAAATGCTTCACAAAGCGCTTGAATCGACTGATAACAAAGAGGCACGGTAATACAACCATGCCTCTCTTTTCTTAATATCAACTTGTAAATTATTATTCCAGTTTTATAAGTTTCATTAATGAAACTTCATCTCCCCTTCTTATTTCAGCCATATAAATACCTGCTCCCAGTTTATTTCCTACACGTATGATCTGTGAAGAGGAATTTGTTGCTTCAACCATTCTTCCTGTCATATCAAACAATCTTACAGAAACATTTTCGGGTCTTGTGCCGGGCTCAACACTCAATGTGAAATAATTCTTTGTTGGATTATTATATACCGAAACTGCAAGTGTGCCCTCCCCTGTTCTTCCGCCATTTACTCTTGACCTAGCCGACATATCATGCGGCACCATTACCGTTGTTGTTACCACACCTGTATTACCAGCCTG
>JAKFDY010000486.1:0-2195 GCA_036675885.1 Lacibacter sp.
AGCTTAGACGTCTCCCCCATTACCTGGCCACTGATAATGTTACCGGTGATATTGATGATTACATCTGCCTGTTCTTTACCATAGTCCTTTTTTAATTGGCTAAAATCCTGCATAGCCAGAGTAGTAGCTACTTTATTGCTTCGGGCTGTGGCAATGAGGCTGTCAATGTTGTTAAAGTAGATAGTGGGAAATTCATCAAACACTATACTACATTTATGCATACCCTTTTTATTTACCTGTCGAACCAACCGGGAAATATAAAGAGATAAAACAGCTCCATAGATCTGCTGCTTCTCCGGGTTATTGCCTACGCAAACAACTTTAGGGTGCTTTGGATTATTGATGTCCAACGTAAAATCATTTCCACTCAATACCCAATACAGTTGCGGTGAAGCCAAGCGGGCCATTCCAATTTTTGCAGAAGCAACTTGCCCCTCCAATTGCTCCATCGCATCGTTCTGATAGGCTGTAATGAATGGATTTACGAGTACTTCAATCTCAGGTTGGGTATTGAGCACAGGGAACAGCTCATCATAATCTGCCTGCATCAATTCAATTACATGCGGCAGGGTGCAATATTTACCATCCGCATATTTTCGAAGAAACCAGATGATAGCCGTTACAAAATTGATAGGTGATTCCACAAAGAAATCTCCCTGCTTGTTTATCCACTCCCTGTTTAATCCCAACAGAATGGTTCTGGCGCTCTCCGTTGCATCTGTTATATCGTTCATGGTAGATGGATATAATGGATTGCAGCGATGTGATATAGAAAGGTTGTCAAAGTTGATTACATAGAAAGATGGCTTTACGGTATAACGGTGCTTATTTTGCAGCAGCCAGTTGTAAACAATCCTACTCAGGTCATCGTACTTATAGTCATACACGAACATGGCAAAACCTTTTTCAATATGCTGCTTGATGACATGCTGAATGACGAACCAACTCTTGCCCGCCCCCGGACTGCCGATCACCAGAAGCCCACGGAATGGATTAATGATGTTTATCCAGCTTTTCCTAATACGCCCCTTCAGGTTGTACCGGGCAGGCAGGTTAATGGAGTATTCATTAGCCAGCAACCTTTCTTCCTGCGGAAAGGTTTCGTTCAAAGAATTGAAGACATCATTTGAAAGGTTCAGTCTAATTAAACGACTTAACAAATTGCCACCTGCCAATATCAGCAGAAATCCGGTTCCTGTAGTCATCATATAAACTATGGCAACTGTTTCAACAGATTCGTTAAGTCGAAAGAACCAGCTACTTCCAAAGAAAAGGAATAACCCGATCAACAAATAGGAAGCGATACTTCGCTTGTTAATCTTGTCATCTTTTTTACCCTGTGCTCCCAATAAAGAAATTACCAGCAAGCCAACAGCAATGACCTTTGAACTGTAAATACCGTTGAACAAGCCAGTCTGGCTAATGTTTTTCATCAACCTATCGGTAATAGTGCTATTGATTTCCCATTGCTCGAATGCCCTGTAACAGAAATAATAAAAATGCAACAACAAAATAAATATGCTTCCAAATCTTGTGAGGTCAATTATTTTCCGCAACCCCTGTTCATTCTCCCCTGTAACTGACATAAAATATTGTTTGAATTATTAAATCGTATTTTTCTTTTTTTTCTTCCGCTTCTTTTTCATCAATGAGTAAGGTGTATTTCCTAATTGTTCTTTTGCAGAAAGCAGTACATCAAGCAAGTTTTCCTTAGATGCTGAAACAATATCAGTCTTTTCTTTGTCTTTCGAAATCGCCATTTCCTTACCAACAGCACTAGAAGAATGACTACTTTCCTTTTCATCCTGCTTGATTGCATTTTCAATAGGATGATTAGAGAGTTTGCTTTGTATAGCCGCCACACTGTAACCCTTACCTAAATCACTTCCATTAAAAACACATTTGCTCTGGTTGTCAACAAACGTAATTCCATACAACCTGCCTTCTGCATTTTGTCGTAAAACTGTGACGATATTTTTCAGCTTCGCTAATTCTATCAAGTCCTTCATAGTTGACGGAGATTGAGCAAGGCATTCATCCACCCTCCCTTTTACCAAAGGTTTCAGCTTTTCTTTTGCTGTTTCATTTGCCGCAAACTTTTTATCCAGGTTATCTAAAGTCGGCTTGCATCCGATTGAACTTGCTTTAATGGGCACACCCACTTTATTTCCTTCTGCATCCAGCACCCTGTAAAC
>JAKFDY010000487.1:0-7298 GCA_036675885.1 Lacibacter sp.
GTGCAACATTGGTGTTTAAAATGAAAAAGGCCTACGACAAGATTGAGTTCTCTACTGTAAACACCAACTTCTACTACGATTCAAAGAATGCTGTAAGCAAAGCTGCGAATGTAGATGTGGCTGATGCGGTTTTTTATGCCGATAAAGTTGGTGCAGAAGATTCAACCGGTTACCTCGTAAGTATTGACCAGCTTTTCCTGAGCGATAAACTCGATCCGGTGAAACCAATTTTTCCTCCAACCATTCCCCCGGGAGCTGTTTTCAATCTTGGTGGTTACAACCCAACAAAAAGTAAATACAGCAATATCCGTTCATACCCCAACAACAGCGATGTAGTTGTTGACCTGGCTTATGATAACCCGATGCCTTTTAACCAGGGCGGAAAAGACATTACTGATGCCCGTTTTGTGCGCATCAAACTCCAGCACACATTTATTGACATGCCGGTGAACGATTACAAACCCCGTTTAGATGATCCACGTATAGGTTTCTTTACACAGGAGGTGGATGATCTTACATCGAACGAGATCATTAACTACCGTGATATGATCAACCGCTGGCACCTGAAGAAAAAAGATCCTTCAGCAGCCTTGAGCGAACCGGTTGAGCCCATCACTTTCTGGGTTGAAAACACCACACCCGTTGAATACCGTGAAATTATAAAAGCAGCAGGCGAGCGCTGGAACGAAGCGTTTGAAAAAGCTGGTTTTAAAAATGCAGTGGTGATGAAGATCATGCCTGATGATGCTACCTGGGATCCTTCAGATATCCGTTACAATGTGATCCGTTGGGTATCTTCTCCTTATCCTCCTTATGGAGCCATCGGACCCAGTTTTGTGAATCCAAAAACAGGTCAGATTCTTGGCAGCGATATTACCATTGAATGGGCAAGCGGTGCTGAAACTCCTTTCCTCGATGTAACTGAAGAAAACAATGCAGCTGCTGCAACTCTCAACCTGCAACAGCAAATGATGGAAAACATGCCATCGCACATGCGCAAGCATTGGGCAACTTGTACTATTGGCAGTGAATTGGCAAAACAATACATGGCAGGTTCAACACTTATTACAACTTCTGATGCGCCTCCTGCTGAAGTGAGAAAAGCACACGAGCAGTTTTTGTATTATCTCATTCTGCATGAAATGGGTCATACCCTTGGCTTGAACCACAACATGAAAGCCAGCCAGATGCTGAGCCCAACAGAAGTACACAATACCGCTATTACACAAAAATTAGGATTGCAGGGTTCTGTAATGGATTACCCTTCTATCAATATTAATAGCGACAAAAGCAAACAAGGTGATTATTACACCATGAAACCTGGTCCTTATGACCTTTGGGCTATTGAATTTGGTTACCGTGAGTTTGCTGCTGGCCAGGAACAAACAGAGCTGAACAAAATTCTCCGTCGCAGTCATGAACCACATCTTACGTTTGGTAATGATGCTGATGATATGCGTAGCCCCGGCAACGGTATTGATCCACGTGTAATGATCAATGATATGAGTAACGATATGATTACTTATGGCGAAGACCGCATCAAATTTGTGAACAGTGCTATGAGCAAACTGGTAAGCAAATATGCTAAAGGTGATAAGAGCTACCAGGAAGTGTTGGTCCGTTACAATGTTCTTAACGGACAGCGTTTCTCTATGGCCAATGCCATCAGTCGTTATATTGGCGGTGTGCAGGTTGACAGAAGTTTCCCCGGCCAGAACAATGGCAGCAAACCATTTGTGATTACACCGGTTGCTTACCAGAAAAAGGCAATGAACTTCCTTGCAACTTATGTATTTGCACCAAATGCATTTGAGGCAGATCAACAATTGTTGCCTTACCTGCAGGTACAGCGCCGTGGTTATAATTTCTTTGGTTCGCCTGAAGATCCAAAGCACACTTCACTTGTGCAGAATTTCCAAACCAATATTCTTGCACAGCTGTTGCACCCAACTACACTTCGCCGTATCAACAACAGCGCATTGTATGGTAATACTTACAGCGTGGCTGATGTAATGAACGATATTATGAATGCCATCTTTAAAGCTGATGCAGCCGGTGCGGTAAACGTTTACCGCCAAAACCTGCAGACAGAATTTGTAAAGGGTGCGGCAGCAATTGTTGCAGCACCAGCTGGCTTCGATAACCCTTCAAAAAGTGCTGCTTACAACACTTTACGTAAGGTAAGAACCATGCTTGCTACAGCAGTTTCACCTAACGAGCAAACACGTGCTCACCGCAGCATGCTCATGTTTTTGATCGATAAAGCATTGGCTGTAAAATAAACAGACTTGATCTGTTGATTGAAAGCGGTCCTTCTGGGCCGCTTTTTTTATGAGGATGCCAGGGTTGCCAACCATATTCCGCTTCGATAAAGCAGCCGAATTGTTTAAAGGTTGGCAACCCTTTTTTTGCTCATCCATTTCGGGTTACATTTGCAACTGAAATCATTAACCGTGGCCGAAACAAAATCAGAACGTCGATCAATTATACAACGCATCAGGGGTGCAAGGGGTGAAGAAAAAGCTGAAATGAGTTTTATTGATCATCTCGAAGAACTGCGTTGGCATGTGGTGCGGGCTGTTATTGCTATCATTATTGCTTCCCTTATTGTTTTGTTCAATATCGATTATGTGGTGAACAACATTTTTATGGGCCCGGCACATAAAGATTTTGTCACCTACCGTTGGTTGTGTGATCTTGGTAAATGGATGCATATAGATGCCCTTTGCCTGTCTGATTTCAGCATCAAGTTCCAGAGTAATGCCATGACGGAGCAGTTCCTTACCACTTTTACTGTTGGTTTTACTTCCGGTTTTATTTTGGCTTTCCCTTATATTTTTTGGGAGATCTGGAAATTTGTTCGCCCCGCTTTGAATGATAAGGAACGCAGTGGCACTACCGGTGCTATCTTCTGGATATCTTCTTTGTTCTTCCTGGGTGTGGCATTCGGTTATTTTGTTCTCACACCTTTCATGGTGAATTTCTATTCTACCTATTCACTCAGTCCGTTAATTGAGTTTCGCCCCACCATCAGCGATTATTTTGAAAACCTTATTTACTTAACTGTTGGCGTTGGATTACTGTTTCAGCTGCCGGTAGTAGTCATGCTGCTTACAAAAGTGGGCATGCTTACGCCCATTACACTTCGCCGCATCCGCAAGTATGCGTTTGTGGTAATCATTATTATGGCGGCTATCATCACCCCATCAACCGATCCTTTTAGTCTTGCACTGGTTACAATTCCTTTATATGGTTTGTATGAATTCAGTATTATGCTGAGTATGCGTATTTACCGACGCCAGATTAAGCAGGAGGATATTGAGGAATGGAGTTGAGAAAAAGCCGGTAGCCGATAGTAATTAGTTGTCAGCTGGCAACTTCTCACATAAATTTTTCAGGGTGATTAATCATGTATTGCAAAAGTTTTGCTACTTCTTCATTTAGTGAGTAGGTCTTACGATAGGTTTCTACATCGAGATAATTGTAATCATTTGCAAATCAAGCCATACTTCTGTTTCTGCATTTTCCATATCCGAATCAGTAAGCTTACTTACGAAATGTGCAGGATATTTTCGTTTTCGATAAGACTCAGCAATACATGCGCAAACTGACCTTGAACTTCGGCGGATCTGGTCGGTTAAACTATATCTTTCTTCAATTGGAAGACTCTTGGAGGCATAGTATATCAAATTAGCAACTTCTTTTGCTTTCTGAAATGCTTTCAATGTTTTGTACCCGGGCATAAGCGGTGTTTTCAATTCAAAATAGAAAAACTTTTGACTTTACGCAACATCGTTGTTAACAGTTGCAACACTTTTTTGCTATCGACTAACTACTCCCGGCTATTGACTATCTACTATCGGCTATTTTCCTACCTTTGAACTTTAATAAACACAGTTATGCAAATTTTTGATATGAGTAAGCCCGTTGCTATTGGTTGCGATCATGCAGGGTTCGATTACAAAGAAGACCTGATCTCTTATCTCGAAGGGAAAGGAATTGCATTCAAAGATTTTGGCACTTACTCAAAAGACAGTGCTGATTATCCTGACTTTGCTCATCCTGTTGCTTCGTCTGTAGAAAATGGCGAAGCTGCATTTGGTATTTTGTTATGTGGCAGTGCCAATGGTGTTGCCATAACCGCCAATAAACACCAGGGTGTGCGTGCGGGGCTTTGCTGGGGTGAAGAAATTGCACAATTGGTTCGTGCACACAACAACGCTAATATCATTTGTATACCTGCCCGTTTTGTTCGTGAAGGTGATGCTGAAAAAATGGTAGATACCTTCATGACCACAGAGTTTGAAGGTGGTCGTCATGGGTTAAGAGTTGATAAAATAGCCTGTGCTTAATGTATTAGTCAAGTTGGTTGTTTGATCGTCCCGATCTGCCTACCATTCATACAACTGTCCCGCTAATGGCGGGATTTTCTTTTATATTCGGCCTTCTAAAAAAATAATGCATGAGGACATTCTTACTGGCAGCACTTAGTTTGCTCGCCTTCTCCGTACCGGCCCAAAAGAAAAACAAAACGGCTGAACAATTTTCAAAAACCATTACTGCAGCTGATCTTAAAACGCACCTCTACATCCTTGCCGCACCCGAAATGGAAGGACGGGAAACAGGTACAGAAGGTCAGCGTAAAGCAGCCGAGTATCTGAAACAACAGTTTCAACGTATTGGTATTGCGCCAGCCAACAATGGCAATTACGAACAGTTTTACCCATTGTACAAAGACACATTGAAAGATGCTGCTGTTTCTGTTAATGGTAAAAACTTCGAGTTTGGAAAAGACTTTTCTGCAACGCTTAACGGTGTTATCACCACACAGCAGTTCTTCAGCGAAGTGGTGTACATGAGCAAAGTTGACACAACAACTGATATTCGTGGAAAAGCGGTTGTATTTGTTGCTAAAGGAGGAACACAACTTCCAAACTATAACGACATTAATAAACTGTTCAGCCGCCAACCTGCGGCCATTTTATTTGTGGTGAACAATATTGATAAACAACCTTCGCCACGGGGTGGTCGCTTAACGTTTAGTTTATACCGCACCCGTCTAAACCCTTTGGTTGTCCGTGTTTCTGAAGCTGTAGGCGAAACTTTATTAAAAGAAGACTTTGCAACTGCAAAGGCACAAACGCTTGAAACAAAAACGGTGTCAACAGAGTTGATGCTTGATTTCCGAAAAGAAACAGAGATCACACAGGTTTCGAATGTATTGGGTATGATTGAAGGAACAGATAAGAAAGATGAGTGGATCATCATTTCTGCACACTACGATCATGTTGGCATTATCAATGGCAAACTTCACCCCGGTGCTGATGATGATGGAAGCGGCACTGTTGGTGTGCTGGAAGTTGCCGAAGCATTTGCAAAAGCAAAAGCAGCAGGCAAAGGTCCACGTCGTAATATTTTATTCTTAGCAGTAAGTGGCGAAGAAAAAGGTTTGTGGGGTAGTGCTTACTATGCAGATCATCCGGTGTTTCCATTGGAAAAAACAAGTATCGATATCAATATTGATATGATCGGTCGTAAAGATGATAACATCAAATCGCTTGATACAAATAATCATGTTTACTTAATTGGTGATGATAAACTCAGCAGTGAGTTACCACGTTTTGTTGACAGCATCAACAACATGTATATCAAAATTATTGCCGACAGAAAGTATAACGATCCAAAAGATCCGAATCGTTTATACTACCGCAGCGACCATTACAACTTTGCCGCAAAAGGAGTACCTATCTTATTCTTTTTCGATGGTATTCACAAAGATTATCACAAACCAAGCGATACGCCTGATAAGATTAATTACGATCTGCATGAAAAACGCACACGGCTTGTATTTTTCTTAGCATGGGATGCAGCCAACCGCAACAATATGTTTGTAAGAGATATTCCGTTGAACGTTCCTGCGAGATAATTCAATTGAATTTAGATAAATACAAACCCCGGCATTTCTGTCGGGGTTTTTGGTTTTTACAGCTATGCATCATCAATAGTAGAAGTTTTATATCCCTGCTTTCAGGAAAGGAACAGTATCAGCAGTTGTGCTGCAATGATCCGTAAGATCATTGTTAACGGATAAACTGTTGCATAAGTAACAGATGCCACTTCGTTTTTTGCCAGTTGTGCAGAGAATGCCAATGCAGGCGGATCGGTACTGGCACCTGCCAGCAAACCACACACTTCGAAAAATGTTTTACGAAATACATAGTGGGCAATGATGCCAACAATCAACAATGGAATAATGGTAATGGCAAGCCCCATTACAATCCACAGCCATGCATTGTTACCTGATAATGCTGTTTGTAAATTAGCACCGCTGCTTAAGCCTACGCTTGCAAGGAATAAACTAATACCTAATTCACGCAGCATTAAGTTTGCACTGTAAGTTGTGTATTGATTAAGATAAAATTTACCGCCATAACGGCTCAGCAGCAAAGCGATGATGAGTGGACCACCCGCCAAACCAATCTTCACAGGCACCGGCATATTAAAAAAGAACATAGGAATACTGCCGAGTAACACACCAGCCACAATACCAATAAAGATGGGGGCAATGTCGGGCACATCCAAACGCTTCAACTGATTACCGATCGTTTTAGTAACCAGGTCAACGCCTTCTTTTGTACCAACTACTTTCAATTGATCACCAAGCTGCAGCACAATATCGCCATGTGCCACCATCTCCACACCTGCACGGCTTAAACGGGTTAATGTAAAATCGTGTTGATGCAATGCGGCTATATCGCCTAATCTTCTATGTGTAACATCTGCCTGTGTTACCACAACAATGCGTGAGATCAATTCACTTTGCGGAATCTCTTTCAGATTCATGTTGCTTTCTTCTCCAATGATCATTTTCAACACCTCCAGCTGATCTTTATGTGCAACAATCAGCAACACATCATTCTCGCCTAAATGTGTTTGTGGTGTGGGTGTAACAACTGTTCCGTTATGAAATAATCTTGAAACAACAATGGGTTCTTTCAGCAACTCAAATACTGTGCGAAGAGGTTTACCAATGAGTTGTTTGTTCTGCATAACCAAATGAATGGAAACCGGTTTGTTCGATTTCAACACGTCGAGCTTACGGTGCAATTCCCGTTCTTTATCAAGGTTAACCCGAAAGACTGTTTTCAAAATAAGAATAGCGCCAATAATGCCAAACACACCAAAGGGATAAACCACCGCATATGCCAATGTGATAAACGAAGTATCGTTTGCAGCAAGATGCAGATCTTTTGCAGCTGCCTGCGCCGCACCAAGACCGGGAGTATTGGTAACTGCAC
>JAKFDY010000488.1:0-4981 GCA_036675885.1 Lacibacter sp.
TCCGACAAAACTTTTATCTTTATCCATATGGCTTGTTTGTTGTGTGGTAACTCAAACATAACCATTACGGGTGGTTCCAAGGAACTACCCTTTTATTTTTATTTAGTCGGACAATAGTGATTTAAAATATACTTTATGACATTTTTCCATCAAAACATTGACATTCTTATCGGGGCGTTCCTTCTTTTAATCTCAATATGCACTTTTGTTTTTCCCCCAAAGTTTGGCAATGTTTTTTATGGTGTTACCACAAAATGGATGCTTAAAAACGAAACAATCTGGGCGGCCGGACAAAAGCTTTTTGCTATTTCGATTTTAATTATTGGATTAGTTTTTTTAGTAATTGGAATTCTGAAGCTTCGTACTGATATTCCTTCTTTTGCAATGGTTTTATTACTAATCGTACTTTGGAGTTTGTCGAAATATTTTGTTCATAAAATACTTGAAAGAAAATATCCCGGCGTTTAGTCTTATGCTTTCAACTTTAAGCATCGTTCAATAACTTGCAAACGCAACGAAGGCAAAGCAGCAATGCTTCAACCTTACTTGCTATGCTATTCAACATTGTATGCTAATCAAAATTGACAGACAAGAAGCAATGGATAAATTTCCTAATCTTCCCTTGCGATACAATAATCAAAAGGAGGACAAAGATGTATTTAAGTACCCTGAAGTATTTGCGAGCTATGTTCTGACATTCTCTTCAAAATCCTACAAAGGACACATTAAGTTATTGGGGGCAGAGATAGTTTTTTTGGCAAATAACTTAGGGTACGACAATTTAGTTTTTCTTGGTGATGAAGATATTGCCTGGCTTCGAAGGCTTAACACCTATGAAAACTATCAGGAAGCGTTGCAGTATCTGGTTGACAATAAAATCAACAAACGATTTAATGGAGCTTTGCAAGTTGACATAGCAGAAATTCCGATTTTTATTAAACACTTAGCCTGGCTGGTACGGACAAATGGCATCTTACCTTACGTTCACTTCACAAACCCTGGGCAAAATATTATTGGAAACATTTGCCAATATGGAAATCTTCATATTTCGACTATGAACAAAACGGCAGACAAGAATTTTAAAGATGCAATTGCAAAAAGTTCATTTACATATTTAGTTGATGGAAGTTGTTATAATAAATTTTCAAAAAGCGGTGCAATTAAAGGCAGGACCATAACAGTGTGACCGGGAGGACAGCTGGTCACATTGGATCGAAGGGTGAAGGTTAGCAAACTCTGATCGTGAATCTATTGCATGTTTATATCCGTCAGACGGGGTAACATAAGTACACAAAAAAGGATCATCTTTTCCGATGATCCTTCTCATTAGTAATTGGAACGTTTTTATTCCTCCCCTTCGGGGAGGTTAGGAGGGGTCTAAATATCAATCGCTTCACCATAAGCAGCAGCAGTTGCTTCTTTCAACGCTTCGCTCATTGTTGGGTGAGGATGTACACCATTCAGTATTTCATGATAAGTTGTTTCCAGTTTTCTTGCAACAACCACTTCAGCAATCATCTCAGTTACACCTGCACCAATCATGTGTGCGCCAAGGAACTCACCATACTTCGCATCAAAGATCACTTTCACAAAACCATCTGTATTGCCCGCAGCACTTGCTTTACCACTCGCCATGAAAGGGAACTTACCAACTTTCACTTCGTAACCGGCTTCTTTAGCAGCTTTCTCAGTGTAACCAACACTTGCAATTTCAGGAGTGCAATACGTACAACCAGGAATGTTGTTATAATCCATTGCTTCAGGAGCATGGTTGTGTTTCTTTTCCATGTAAGCAATATGCTCAGCAGCATTGATGCCTTCTTTACTTGCAACGTGTGCAAGCGCCTGGCCCGGAGCCACATCACCAATAGCATAAATACCAGCTACTGATGTTGCACCATATTTATCAACAACAATTCTTCCTTTATCTGTTTTAATACCGGTTTCTTCCAAACCAATATTTTCAATGTTGGCAACAACACCGGCAGCACTTAATAAAATATCAGCTTCAAGTACCTGTTCACCTGCTGCAGTTTTTACAGTAGCTTTTACACCTGCACCAGAAGTGTCAACTTTTGTTACTTCAGCACTGGTCATAATAGCAATGCCTTTTTTCTTGAACTGTTTTTCCAGTTCTTTCGAAATATCTTCATCTTCAACAGGCACTACACGTGGCAAAAATTCAACAATGGTAATTTTTGTGCCCATGCTGTTATAGAAATCAGCAAACTCAACACCAATTGCACCGCTACCAACCACGATCATTGATTTTGGTTGTTGTGGCAACACCATTGCTTCACGATAACCAATGATTTTTTTGCCATCCTGCGGCATAGAAGGCAACACACGGCTGCGGCCACCTGTTGCAATAATGATATATTTTGATTCTACTGTTTGTTTGCTTCCATCAGCAGCAGTTACTTCCAGTTTACCTTTGCCGGCAACTTTTCCGTAACCCATGATCACATCAATTTTGTTCTTCTTCATCAAAAATGTAACACCCTTGCTCATTTTATCAGCAACACCACGGCTGCGTTTTACCACTGCACCAAAATCGTGCTGCACATCTTTACTGCTTATACCATAATCGGCACTGTGTTTCATGTATTCATACACCTGGGCACTCTTCAACAAGGCTTTGGTTGGGATACAACCCCAGTTTAAACAAACGCCACCAAGGCTTTCTTTTTCAACAATTGCAACTTTAAAACCAAGCTGTGAAGCACGGATAGCAGCAGGATAACCACCGGGGCCACTACCAAGAACAATTACATCGTATGCCATATCTGTAATAATTTAATTAGTTCCTTCTAATCCTGAGCGAAGTCGAAGGATGAAAATTTGAAAATGCAGTAATTTGAAAATTATCGGCAGCGAAGGTAACTGAAGTGAGGGAAATAGCAAAGGGGAAGAAGCTTCTGGCTGTTAGCTGCTCGCTACGAGGAAAACACCGCTTGCAGCTCGTAGCTGACAGCTTGCAGCATTTTACCACAGAAACACAGAAATCATGGCGCTCTTGTATTGGCTGGCAGCTAGTAGCTGGCAGCTCGCAGCTTGTTTTAGCTTTCTTCTAACACAATTCGTTAAAACATGGACGCATATTTGACTGTGGAAAATAAACATTGAAAGCACACGTTTAGATGCTTTGCAAGATTTACATTTGAACGCCGGTAACGATTGCGTACCGGTTTTACTAAAACCATTGAACAGATATGAATTTCTTTCTTCTCCAGGTTCAGAATGCAGTTGATACCTTAACAAATGCAGCAACAACACAGGTGGTACCTAAAAAGGAAATGCATCTCATCGATCTGCTGATGCAGGCCGGTTGGATCATGATTCCTTTGTTATTACTCAGCGTTGCTACCGTGTATGTGTTTGTTGAACGCTGGATGGCCATTAAAAAAGCAACAGAGATCGATGGTAATTTCATGAACATCATCCGTGATAATATCCTTAGCGGAAATGTAACAGCGGCACGCAACTTTGCCCGTAACACACAAAATCCTGTTGGACGTATTATTGATAAAGGTCTGCAACGTATTGGCAAGCCCATCGATTCCATTGAGAACAGTATGGAGAATGTGGCTCAGCTCGAAATGTATAAACTGGAACGTAACGTCAACATCCTTTCAGTGATCTCTAAAGTGGCGCCCATTTTTGGTTTCGTTGGTACACTGGTTGGTTTGATGCAATTGTTCTTCAACATTAACGCAACAGGCGAATATGAATTGAGTACTATTGCCGGAGGTATCTATACAAAATTGATTACATCTATCAGTGGTCTAGTAATTGGTTTGATCGCTTACCTGTGTCATAACATTCTGCACACGCAGGTAGAAAAGGCATTGAATAAAATGGAAGCGTCTGCTGCTGATTTTCTTGATGTATTGCAGGAACCCACCCGTTAAACTACCAAAGAATGAATCTCAGAAAGAAAAGAGCAGAATCATCGGAGGTGTTTACAGATGCGTTGAACGATATCCTGTTCATCCTGCTGATGTTTTTCTTAATTGTATCTACACTGGCCAATCCCAATGTGCGTAAAGCATCGTTGCCAAAGGCCAAAAGCAATACACGTAGCAAACAAACAGTGGTGGTAACCATTGATGCTACTAATCATTTTTATGTTGGCTCCAAACCTGTTGATCCGTTGTTGATGGATACAACACTTTCACAAATGATAAGCGCTAAACGTAACAGTGGCGAAGAGGTGAGTATTGTGATCAATGCTGATCGTAATGCAACCATAGAAAGTTTTGCAGCTGTACTCCGTGCTGCCGATCGTTTAGGAGTGAAAGCGGTGATGAGTGTTGATAAGAAAGGAGTGCAGTAAAGTACAAAGTGGGAAGTTGGAAGTATGAAGTACAAAGTCATAAAGTAAATCTGTCATGCCTATTTTGAAACAGGTTATTATTATTATTGCTTGCTCTTTTTTTGTAAATCATATTGCAAAGGGTCAGACTTCAGGCGCGTCTCGTATTATTCAGAATGCAAAGGGTGATACAATGTATTCGGATAAAACCAATGCTATAGCTATACTTTTAAATAAATCAATCAGGGATAAAGTAGAGATTACAACAAGTCAAGGCAAGCTTTCAACAAACGATCAACAGCTTTATTCACTTGACAGTTTACAAAATGGAACCGTAACGCTTTCAGCTTTTCGAACCTACAATAACAAAAAACAACTACTGGAAAAAAGGAAATATGTGGTTGTAACTTCAAAAGAACGGATTGTCTATGATCGTTACCAGTTAAATCCGTGAATTAATTTAAGTGGATATTATCGGGATGCTATTCCGTTATCTATAATTAAAAAAACAAAATCTATTAGTATAAATCCGGTGTTTAGAATAGTTGAATGTGTTGTTTATGTAGTAAAGGGTGGAGTTGAATGGCCTGAACCACTTATTCATATTTTGAATTCTGCTGATTTTTCAGAAGGTCTGCTAAGTACAATAGAGCGGGTTAGGGTAGG
>JAKFDY010000489.1:0-2115 GCA_036675885.1 Lacibacter sp.
AAAAGAATTTGAAGAAGGTAAACTCTCACTGGAAGATCTGCGTGCTTATGCATTAGAAAATGGTGAGCCTGCTGTTCGCAGTGGTAAGCAGGAATACCTGGAGAATATCATCAACAGGTTTATTTAAAAATAAATGGCTTGGAACTTGCTTACAATAAGAAGTAAAATTTTTATTGTAAGCATTTTTATTTTTGCAAAGTACATTTGCACAAACGAATGAATTATGTTGATGCATCAAACCATGCGCTGGTACGGACCAAATGACCCGGTAAGTTTAGCAGACATCAGGCAAGCCGGTTGTGCCGGTGTTGTTACCGCACTTCATCATGTGGCTGTTGGTGATATATGGACAACCGATGAGATATTGTTACGAAAACAAATGATTGAGGATGCAGGAATGACATGGACGGTGATTGAAAGTTTACCGGTGAGTGATGATATCAAGCGACAGTCGGGTAACTACATGTACCACATTGAAAATTACAAAGTGAGTTTGCGTAATGTAGCGGCATGTGGTTTAAAAGTGGTTACATATAATTTTATGCCTGTGCTTGATTGGTTGCGTACTGATATTGCATACCCGATGGTTGATGGAAGTACAGCTCTTTATTTCAACCGGCTTGATTATGTGATTTTTGATCTGTTCTTACTGCAACGCCCTGATGCTATTGCTGATTATTCGGAAGAAGAAATTGCAAGAGCGAATGAACGTTTTGGTGCGATGGGAAAAGAGCAACGTACAAAACTCTTCGGCAATATGATGTTGGGCTTGCCGGGAAGTGATGAAGCATTTACCCCTGAACAGGTATTAACAGAGTTAAAAAAATACGACGGGATTGATGTTGCAAAACTCAAAGAACATTTGTTTTATTTTTTAGAACAGGTTGTTCCGGTTGCAGAAGAGTGTGGTTTGAAGATGGCCATTCATCCGGACGATCCTCCCTACTCAGTACTGGGCTTACCACGCATCATGAGTACCGAACAGGATGCTGCGGATCTGCTGGCAACTGTTCCATCACCTGCAAACGGTTTATGTTTCTGCACCGGTTCTTTTGGTGCAAGAAAGGATAATAATATTCCTGCCATGTTGAAACGCTTTGGTGATCATATTCACTTTCTTCATTTGCGGAATACCAAGCGTGACGAAGAAGGGAATTTTTATGAAGCCGATCATTTGGCGGGTGATACCGAAATGTATGATGTGATCAAAGAAATTGTATTGCTTCAACGCAAAAGAAATATTTCTATTCCCATGCGTCCCGATCATGGGCACCAGATGCTGGATGATCTCAAAAAGAAAACCTATCCCGGCTATTCTGCTATTGGTCGGTTGAAAGGTTTGGCTGAATTGAGAGGAGTGGAGTATGCGTTGGATAAAGCACTTTCATGAAACGCTGTTAGCTATTCGCTGCAAGCTACATGCTAAAACAATTCGTCTCTATCCGTCATTTTTTATTATCTGTGTTCTATTAACGTATTTTCGGTGAAAGAACCAGCGAAGTATGCCTGTTAATAAAAGTGCCGCTATCCGTTATCGCATTATCGATCGTTGTTTACGTAACCGGCAACATAAATATCCCACCAAAGAATATATCCGCCAACGATGTATGGAAGAGTTGTATGGCGATATGGCTGATGATATTTCTGTATCAACCATTGAAAAAGATATGGTGGCCATGCGTGATGATGCAGGACTTGGTTATTTTGCTCCCATTAAATATGACCGTTTACACAAAGGTTATTTTTATACCGATGAAGAGTACAGCATCGATGGCATGTCGTTAAATGAAGAGGAAAGTGAAGCTTTGCGAAGTGCAGCACATACGCTCAGTTTATTTGCCGATGTTCCTTTGTTTGAAAATCTGAAAGAAGCGATTGAAAAGATCAACACCCGTTTATCGCTCTCAGCAAATCTTGAAGATCCTTCCATTAATCAATATGTGCAGTTTGAAAAACCTGTTACACAAAAGGGGAAGGATTGGATCAAACCTTTGTATGAAACAATTGTTAATCGGCTGCCTATTACGTTTACTTACTTTAATATCTATAAGAACGAAACACGCACACATGAATTGGAACCTTATTTGTTGAAAGAGGTTCGCAACAAATGGTATC
>JAKFDY010000490.1:0-8228 GCA_036675885.1 Lacibacter sp.
CGGTGTCGTTGCGCGTGACACCCACCAGGAACGGGCAGCTACGAGGCGTGCTCACCGCCGCTGATTTCAGGGCGCAAATAGCTGCAGGTTATCGCACAAATGAAATGCCTGATCATGGTGCTACTACAGATTGGCTGAAAGAAATTAGCCGGAAGCCCCTGATCCAATCTCATAATTTAACTTTTCGAGGCGGTAATTCAACTACCAATTACTTAGTGAGCCTTAACTACAACAATGCCGAGGGTATGTTCAGAAAATCGTACAGCCAGATGTTTTCAGGACGTGCCGATTTTAACCATAGCATGTTTGATAATAAAGTAAAGATTAATCTGAATCTATTTAACTCTTCAAACAAATGGAATGGGTTTAACGGGAATATTTACAGACAGTCAGTGTTGCAAAACCCTACGGCTCCTGTTAAAAATGCGGATGGAACCTGGTTTCAGGAACTTACCAAATTTGATTATCAAAACCCTGTATCCGATTTAATGGAGAGTGATGGTGAAGCAAATGCCCTAAACTCCAGGTATAAAGGTTCTATAGTATATACACCGCTAAAGGGCTTAAAACTTTCCGGAGTATTCTCGTATGGAAAAAGGATCAGTGAAAATGGTTATGCAGAAACCAAACAACATGTAAGCACCCTTCGTGATGGAAGAAATGGTTACGCAAGTGTTGGGGGGGACCAATCAATTGACCGGTTAGCCGAGCTTACTGCTGAATACTCAAAGTCAATTAACAACCACAATTTTATGGTTCTTGGCGGGTATAGCTACCAGGAAAATGAGTACAATAGTCATTCCATGCAAAACTGGGATTTCCCAACAGATAGATTTGGCTGGAATAATATAGGAATTGGCCAGGCTATCAGCAGTGGGAATTACCAAGGCCTGATAAACAGTTACAAGGGCACAACAAATTTGATTGGACTTTTTGGAAGGGTTACTTACAACTATAACCAAAAATACCTCTTTATGGCAAGTGTTCGCCGTGAAGAAGCAAGCCAGTTGTGGGGTACAAAAAATCCATGGGGAACATTTCCGGCTGTATCTGCAGGTTGGAGAATTACCAAAGAATCTTTTATGCGTAACCAGAAACTTTTTAATGATTTAAAACTAAGGATTGGTTATGGGGTTACAGGGTCACAACCATCAGATTTGTTCCGTGGAGTGGATCTGATTCAATACAGTGGATATGTATTATCGAATGGAAGCTGGATACAAACACTTAGCCCGGCACAAAATGCTAACCAGGATTTAAAATGGGAAGAAAAACGTGAAACAAATATTGGTCTCGATTTCGGCATGTTGAACAACCGCATTAGTGGTAGTATCGATTACTATAACCGCCAGATCCACAACCTTCTGTTTTTATATGATGTACCAAGCCCACCTAACCTTTTTAATCAAACGCTGGCCAATGTTGGAGTTATGGAAAACAAAGGGTTGGAAGTAATGCTCAATTTTGTACTAATCAGCACAAAAGACTTCGAATGGAACACAGCTGTTAGTTATTCTACAAATAGTAATAAACTGGTAAGCTTGTCGAATGATATTTATAAAACATCAACCAATTACTTACGGGTTGGGGCTATTTTTCCTCCAATTCAAACCTTTTCCCATCTTTTGAAAGTTGGCGGACCTGTTGGTGATTTCTATGGTTTTAAAGTAATTGATATTGGTACTGACGGACAATGGATATACGAAGGCAGAGATGGGAAACCTGTAAAGTATTCTGATTTTAGCCACTCTTTTGAAGACAAAAAAGTACTTGGCAATGGCCTTCCAAAGTTTTATGCAGGATGGAATAATACTGTCAGGTATAAGAACTGGAACCTGAGTATTACGCAACGGGGCGCATTCAAATTCCAGATTGCCAATTTGCAACGAATGATGCTGGAAAACCCTACCCAAATCCAGTACAATGTGCTTACATCGGCCTTTGACAAAGTATATGGAAAAGCCCAGTTAAAATCGCCATTGGAATTCAATAGTTATTATATAGAGAATGGCGACTATTGGAAAATAGATAACATAACCATTGGATATAGCTTCAACAAAACAGGAATAAAGTTTATCCAATCGGCACGGGTTTATGCATCGTCACTTAACACTTTCATACTTACCGCTTATAAAGGAATAGACCCTGAAGTAAGTTTGCGGAACGGAGTATCTTATGCCCAATCAGGAGTTGCCCAAACTCCAACAGCAGGTCTTGACCCCGGAACTGATGGGCCATGGAAATATCCAACCACCCGTACATTCAGCATTGGCCTTAATGTAACTTTTTAATCATTAATTAAAACAGACATGAAAAAGTTAAAATATATTACATATACCGGAACAGCAATTATTGCTTTTCTTATAGTGGTGCCTTTAGCCTGCACCAAGTTGAAGGACACTTCTTATAATCAAATAATATCAAGTGAATTTACTCCCACCAGCTTAGACCTTGCTTCCCTTGCCGGTGCGGCATATGTGGACTGGCGTGGCCTTCTGCTGCAATGGAACACACTTTACAGGGCCCAGGAAGTTTCAGGTGATCAAATGCTGACACCCGCACGCCCTAATGGATGGGTGGATGGTGGCGTGTACCGCAGGATACATGAACATAAGTGGACTACCGATGATGATATTGTAATCAATATCTGGACAAGGGCATTCAAGGGAGTCACTAATTGCAACCGGATTATTTACCAGGTTCAGGCAGGCATTATTCCTGTTGCGCCAAAAGATACAACAGCACTTATTGCCGAAACCAAATTATTGAGAGCTTCCTATTATTGGGTTTTGTGCGATATTTATGGAAACGTTCCCATCGTTGATAAGTTTAATGTTCCCGTAGGTTATTTGCCAAAACAAAATACCAGGAAAGAGGTTTATAATTTTATTGTTAATGAACTGCTCACCAACATTCCATTGGTTAGCACTGCAAACAATACTGCAACTTATGGTAAGTTTAATAAATGGGCAGGTCTTGCTTTATTAGCCAAAATGTATCTGAATGCAGAAGTTTATACAGGCACTCCTGAATGGGACAAGTGTAAAGCTGTATGCGATACAATTATTAATTCATCACAGTTTATTTTGGAAAATAACCAAAAGAATGTATTCCTGACAGAGAATCAAGGTTCTAAGGAAATCATTTTTGCATTGCCATTCGACTCGAAGTATGTAGCTGAATGGAACTCATTTGATATTCACATGCAAACCCTGTCACCTGAAAATCAAGCCACCTATGATCTTCAGTATTCTCCCTGGGGTGGTGTTTGTGCTGTGCCGCAATTTATCAACACCTTTGATACGGACGACAGCCGTTACCAGGATAATTACATTAAAGGACAGCAATTTAAATCGAATGGCGACAGCATATTTGGTACAATGGGTGCATATACCGGAAAGCCATTGGCATACCGTAATTATCTTCCCGGAGTTGATATATCAGATCAGGTGGATGGTTTCCGTTTGGGTAAATTTGAAATAGCTAAGAAAGCTACAAATCGATTAAGTAATGACTGGCCACTTTTCAGATATGCAGACATATTGATGATGAAAGCAGAATCTTTATTAAGGACTGGCGATGCTAACGGAGCAGCTGTATTGGTAACCCAGGTTCGTCAAAGAGATTTTAAATCCAATCCGGCAAAAGCCATCGTTACCGGTGCTGATTTGATAAAAGGGAGCAGTTATGATTATGGACTCAGAAATCATTTGACATCAACTACTGAAGGTGGAGCCGACATTATATACGGCCGTTTTTTGGATGAGCTGGGTTGGGAATTTTGTCAGGAAGCCCGCCGCAGATCGGACATGATCAGGTTTGGTGCTTTTACAAAAAAGTCGTGGTTGTCACATTCCCCCAACGGCGATTACAGGGCACTGTTTCCAATACCAGGAACTGAAATTGCCAAAAATCCAAATCTTGTACAAAACCCGGGGTATAATTAGTAGGCCACAGTTCTTAAGTAAAGAAAATTATTTCTAAAAGAAATAAAGTTTAGTTATAGATAAGCAATCAATATCAATCCATAACTCCTCTCCCACGGGAGAGGAGTTATGGATTGATCAATAATCATGTTATTACACGCTGCAAAAAAAAATGAACTCATTATCAGTATTACAAGGTTGTGATCTTAAAATAGAAGAACAAGGATTTACGGCAGCGCTGAATACGAAAACAAAAAGTAAAGAATCGTTTTGGCAATTTAAAGAGGTCATTTATCTGTAACAGCATTGATAATTATTGTTTGTTGCATTAACCCTTTTGCCGCAATCACCCAACCGCATAACCATTTTTCTTCTTTTAAATCTGAAGAAGTGCAGTTATTGTCCGGAGTTTTTAAAGACGCCGAACAAACCGATTTTAATTACATACTGGCTTTGGCTAACGGACAAATTACAGTGAAATTTTAGCAGCTCAGGGTTCTGTGGCAGGAGCTGTTTATGAGGTAAGATTATTAAAAAAACAGATTATCATAACAATTGATTTTTGATATTATGATCAGGACTCAAATCAGATTGCAAAAAAAACAGTCAAATTAACATATTCACAAAATGAGAAAAAGCCTCCTTGTATTACTGCTGTTATTTTCAAAGGTTTCTTTATGCCAAACAATTACAAAAACAGGCATAGGAATTCAGACGGTAGTAAATGACATAAATATTGAAGTGCAATTTTATAGCTCCGAAATTGTGCGTGTTATTAAATCTGCTGAAGGATTTAAATATAAAAAGGAAAGCCTTTCTGTTATTAAGAACCCTGAAACTGCCAGCCTCGACATTAAGCAGCAGGACAATGTTGCCTTATTAAAAAGTGAGACCATATGGGTATCCGTTAACCTTAAAACAGGTAGGGTTTCGTTTAGTGATCCGAAAGGAAATATACTTTTTACAGAAAAGGATTACGGTGTTCAGTTTACCGCAGTTAAAGATGTAAGCAAAGAAACCTTTAACGTTCGGCAGGCGTTTCTGTTAGATAAAAATGAAGCAATTTATGGTTTGGGTCAGCAGCAGAATGGGAAGCTGAGCCAACGTAATCAGAAAATTCTCCTTCGCCAGGATAATATGAAAGTGTGTATTCCTTTCTTTCAATCAATAAAAGGGTATGGCGTTTTCTGGGATAATTATTCACCAACAACATTTACTGATAATCCACAGGAAACTTCATTTGATTCAGAAGTGGGTGATTGTGCAGATTATTATTTCCTGTTGGGAGGAAATGCAGATGGCGTGATTGCACAAATGCGTGATCTTACCGGACAAGCTCCTTTAATGCCGCTATGGGTATTTGGTTTTAATCAATCAAGAGAACGGTACAAAACACAAAACGAATTACTGGAAGTTGTTACAAAATACCGCAGCTTAAAAATTCCGTTAGATGGAATTATACAAGACTGGCAATATTGGGGAAAAGACAGTAACTGGAATGCAATGAGTTTTGATGCGACCACTTTTCCTGATCCTCAGTTAATGGTTGACAGTGTGCACAAACTGAAAGCACATTTGTTTGTGGTTGCATGGCCAGGCTTTGGTCCGCAAACAAAATTATACAAGGAGTTTAAGCAGAAGAAGATGTTGCTCGATTTTCAGACATGGCCTCCCAAAGATGGGGTAACTCCATATGATCCCTATAATCCATTGGCAAGAGATATGTATTGGGAAAAACTGAATAAAGATGTTTTTCAGTTGGGTGTAGATGCATGGTGGCTCGATTCATCAGAACCGGATCACATGAATCTGAAAGAAAAAGATTTTGATCTTCCAACCTTCCTCGGCACTTTCCGGAGTGTAAGAAATGCATACCCATTACAACATGTTGGCGGCGTTTACGATCATCAACGTAAAACAACAGATGCAAAACGTGTTACAATTTTAACACGTTCTGCCTTTGCGGGCCAACAACGTTATGGTGCAAATACATGGAGCGGTGATGTGGTATCGAACTGGCCAACATTCCGCAAACAAATTTCTGCAGGGCTTAATTTTTCACTTACCGGTATACCTTACTGGAACACAGATATTGGTGGTTTCTTTGCAGGTGCTTTTAATAAAGGCGGAGGTATAAATAATCCTGAGTTTCGTGAACTCTATACAAGGTGGATGCAGTTTGCAACCTTTACACCCATGATGCGTTCGCATGGTACTGATATTAAACGTGAAATTTACCAGTTTGGCGAAAGAGGCGATACCATCTTTAATGTACAAGAGAAGTTTATTCATCTGCGATACAGTTTGTTACCTTATTCTTATTCTGCTGCATGGCAGGTAACAAATGAAGCAGGTTCTTTTATCCGTGCATTATTCATGGATTTTGCAAATGACAAAAATGTTGCTGCAATTGATAATGAATTTTTATACGGCAAATCAATTCTTGTTACTCCCGTTACAGAAAAAGGAATAAAGCAGCAACCGGTTTACTTGCCTGCGGGTGCAAACTGGTACGACTTCTGGACTGGCGAAATTTTGCAGGGCGGGCAAACAGTAAACAAAGTAACGCCGATTGATATTCTCCCGTTGTATATAAAGGCCGGTTCCATTATTCCATGGGGGCCTAAAGTACAGTATGCGGAAGAAAAGAAATGGGATGATCTGGAAGTGCGTGTTTATCCGGGAGCAGACGCCGAATTTGTTTTGTATGAAGATGAAAACAATAATTACAATTATGAAAAAGGGATGTATTCAACCATCCGCTTTACATGGAATGATAAAGAACGTAAGCTGACGATTGAAGACCGTAAAGGAGGATTTATCGGTATGCTTAAAAACCGGAAGTTCAAATTTGTTATTGTTGATCAAACAAAAGGAACAGGAACAGCTGCTGGTACAAAGTTTAATAAAACAGTGCTGTATAAAGGGAAAGCCATCAACATAAAATTGTAAGAATAAAAATGAAATCAATCCTGTCGATAATAATATTCGTGGTTCCTGTTTTGGGGTTTAGTCAGAGGACACAGATCAAGACCTTTCCCTTATCTTCCGTACGTTTGTTAAACAGTCCGTTCAAACAAGCACAGGAAACAGATAAGAAATACATGTTGTCGCTTGATGTTGATCGTTTGCTGGCTCCGTTCTTAAAGGAAGCGGGAATTGAAACGAAAGCTATCAGTTATCCCAACTGGGAAAACACAGGATTAGATGGACATATCGGCGGGCATTACCTCTCTGCATTGGCAAACATGTATGCTGCAACTGGTGATGCAGAAATCTTACGCCGGCTTACTTACATGATTGATCAGCTGGAGAAATGCCAGCAAAAAGATGCAGATGGTTATGTAGGTGGCATACCCGGAGGAAAAAAAATGTGGCAGGATGTTGCTGCAGGAAAAATTAATGCAGGAAGTTTTTCATTAAATGAGAAATGGGTGCCACTGTATAACATTCACAAATTGTATGCGGGATTAATTGATGCGTATACTATTGCAGGCAATCAAAAAGCAAAAACAGTTTTAGTAAAACTTTCTGCTTGGTTTTTAGGGATCACCTCAAAGCTGAGTAATGAACAGTTGCAAACCATTCTCCGCAGCGAACATGGAGGAATGAATGAAGCGTTTGCTGATGTTGCAGCCATTACAGGTGATGAAAAATATTTGGCTTTGGCAAAGCGATTATCACACCAGGTAATTTTAAATCCATTGCTGCAACAGAAAGATGCACTCAATGGTTTGCATGCAAATACACAAATACCTAAGGTGATCGGCTTTATGCGCATTGCAGAAATTGCCGGCGACAGCAGTTGGGCAAATGCGGCAAACTTCTTCTGGAATACAGTAACAAAACACAGAACAATTTCTATTGGTGGTAACAGTGTGCGGGAGCATTTTCATCCTTCCAGTGATTTCTCTTCGATGATTGAAACAAAAGAAGGACCCGAAACCTGCAACAGCTACAATATGCTCAAGTTGTCGAAACAGTTGTTTCTTGCGCATCCTTCAGCAGAATACATGGATTATTATGAAAGAACAATGTATAATCATATTCTTTCTTCTCAACATCCCGATGGTGGCTTTGTTTATTTCACGCCTATCCGTCCACGACATTACCGTGTGTATTCGCAACCGCAAGCTGGCTTTTGGTGTTGCGTAGGCACTGGTATGGAAAATCATGGCAAGTATGGCGAATTGATTTATGCTCACAGCGAAAAGGATCTTTATGTAAACTTCTTTATTCCGTCTGTGCTTAACTGGAAAGAAAAAGGTTTGCAGGTTCAACAGCAAACAGGGTTTCCGTATA
>JAKFDY010000491.1:0-4119 GCA_036675885.1 Lacibacter sp.
GACGTGCGATACAATGCTTTAATCGGTCCCTGCTTTTCCTGCAACAACTGTTTCAACAAAGCCGAGCCAACTAAACCTGCGCCGCCGGTAACGAAGATGCCCCCAACCCCTGAAGGGGAGTTGATAGCATTCTGATTTGAATTGCCAGCTTGATTATTTGGTTCGTGCATTATTTTACAATGTTAGCTGTGATTTTTTAAACTTGAGTAGATGTAATCAAATTTTTCAGCAAGTCTTAAATATTCATCAGACCAACCATTTGAAATTGAATGCTCCTGAAATGTAGAGGTTGGAGCGAAATGTATTTGTATAGTTTTCAGACTTTGTAAGTTGCCGGCTGATAATTCATTAACGTAGAGTTGAATTTCTTCACGTAATTCTTTCGCAGTATCATAACCAGTCCAAACAATATCTGATGAATCAGATATTTTGTCCTTCACCTTTTCTAATATTGTAATTAAATCTGGAATCATAAGGTTTTTAGTTACCGTAATCATAGTAACCTTTCTTCGTTTTTCTCCCCATTTCTCCTTTCTCTACTTTTTCTTTTTGTATGGGTGATGGTTTCAAACGTTCGGGTTGACCGAGTTGCTCATATACGCTGCAACTTACTGCATAGTTAATATCGTTGCCGATAAGATCCATGAGTTTGAACGGACCCATTTTAAAACCACTTGCTTCCATTAATGCATCAACTGTTGCAAAATCGGCGATGCCATCTTCCACCAGTTTCAATGCTTCAATATAGAAAGGGCGTGCGACACGGTTCACAATAAAGCCGGGAGAATCTTTACAGATAACAGGAGTTTTGTTCATCTGCTTTGTTAACGCAACCAACTGTTCAATTACTTCCTCATTGGTTTGTTCACCACGCACCACTTCAACCAATTTCATAATAGTGGCAGGATTAAAGAAATGCAGACCAGCCACACGTTGTGGTTGCTGTATTGATTTTTGTAAAAGTGAAATGGAAAGTGACGATGTGTTACTGGCGAAAATAGTATCGCTGTGATTGATCTCTGCCAGTTGATTGAAGAGTGCAATTTTTGCTTCAGGCTTTTCAATGATGGCTTCAATAATTACATCGGCAATACAACCGTTGATGTCGCTGATGAAATGAATATTTCCGCTGATGTTCCTCCGCTGCTCCTCTGTAATTTTTTGTTTCTGTACTAATGATTCCAGATTGTTATTGATGGCGGCTTCTGCTTTTTGCAATACTTCTGTGTTCAGATCAAAGAGTAGCGTATAAATACCGCTTTGTGCAGCTGCCTGTGCAATACCGCTGCCCATTGTTCCTGCACCACAAACACAAATTGATTGAACCATGATTTGGGGAGATGATTAGGATTTAGAGAATATTACTCAAATACTATTTTGCTTCTTGATTCAATATCGGTTCGTTTATCGAAAATAAAATCAACAAACTTTGCATCACCTGCTTTGGCGTTTACTGTTGCAGATGTACGTCCATATTCTTTTTGATCGGCATCAAATATTTTTGCTTTGATTGTTTGATTGAAGTCTTTTTCAAAGATGAGATAAACAACTGCTTTGTTAGCAGTAACGCTGTCTGTTTCAATACTGAATTTACCTGTACTTATTCCTTTTGTATTCAGATCATTTGAAACTTCCAGTGTACAGTCGAAGGTTTTGGTAACACCTTCTTTCAATCCATCAGCAAATTCAGAAACGCCTTTTCCAACTGTTTCGCCCGTTTTATTTATGGCGTCTTTCGCTTTTTCTTTTGCACGGTTACAGGAAAAACTTAAAATCATAATGGAAAGAAGAAATAAGGAAGCGATTCTATTCATGTAAGGTCATTTAGATTTCTTTCATCCGGCTCATCAGTAAAATCTCCCCAAATCTTGGTTCAGACAATTGCTGAATAGAATTGCTGAACGTACAAGTGAGTGACACAACAGAAGCTCAATAGTAGTGCAAGAGTTTGTAACATAAAACTTACAACTTTTTTAAACTGCTCCCGTAAACTGTTTCAGGAAACGCACATCGTTCTCACTAAACAAACGAATGTCTTTAATACCATACTTCAGTAAGGCAGGACGTTCAATGCCCATACCAAATGCAAAGCCTGAATATTTATTACTGTCGATGCCACAGTTCTCCAACACTTTTGGATGCACCATGCCGCAACCAAGAATTTCTAACCAACCTGTTTTCTTACAAACGCTGCAACCTTCGCCATTACATAACAAACAGCTGATGTCCATCTCGGCACTTGGTTCAGTGAACGGGAAGTAAGAAGGACGGAAACGCACCTTCACGTCTTTGCCAAACATTTCCTGCACAAAGAAGTACAATGTTTGTTTCAGATCGGCAAAGCTCACTTTCTCATCAACATACAAACCTTCGATCTGGTGGAAGAAGCAGTGACTTCTTGCACTGATGGTTTCGTTTCGATACACACGACCCGGTGTAATAATGCGGATGGGCAGTTTGCCCTTTTGCATTTCATGGATCTGCACATTGCTGGTGTGCGTACGCAGCAGCCATGCAGGATCGGTACTGATATAGAATGTATCCTGCATATCACGTGCAGGATGATTTTCAGGTAAGTTTAGAGCGGTGAAGTTGTGGAAGTCGTCATCAATTTCCGGTCCTTCAGCAACAGAGAAACCCAAACGCTGGAAAATATTCACCATTCGGTTGCGCATAAGACTGATAGGGTGACGGCTGCCAATCGGTAATGCATCACCGGGCAAAGTGAGATCAATTTTAGCAGCTGTATCTTCTATGCCATTGCCGGCAAGAGCTTTCCACTCCTCGTATTTCGCTTCAGCAAACTGTTTGAACTCGTTCATGCTCTGACCAAATGCTTTCTTCTGTTCGTTGGCCACATTTTTCATTTCGCCCATGAGCGCTTTCACCAACCCTTTGGTGCCAAGAAATTTAATACGGTACTCTTCCAACGCCTTGGCACTGTCGATCTGTAAGGTTTCAATTTCTTTCTTTAAAGTCTCGATCTGTTGTAACACCTGTTCCATGCCGCAAAGATAATAGAAACCCCTCCAACTCCCCTAAAGGGGAGCTTAGTTGCAGCAGTTTTTCAATCATCAATAAATATGTGTTCAGCAGAGGAAAGTCTGTTCATTATAAATTAATTGATAAATGATGTACAAAGCAAAAAGTCCCCCTTCAGGGGGATTTAGGGGGTTTCTTTCTTATGTTTGCCACCGAAACGAAAACACATGAGTGATTCACAGATGATTGAAGATTTTTTGCAGCCGGTTGATCTTTCAGCAGTATTGGGCGATGAAGAATTGAATGAGGCGCAATTGGGCCGGCATATTCAAACCTATGCATTCCTGTTTCCCGACCTGACGGACATTGACCTGGTGATCTTGGGTATCACCGATGAAAGAGGTACGGGCAATGGCGTGTCGCTGGGCGAAGCACCAACAACTATCCGAAAAAATTTATACCGGTTATACAACTGGCACCCCGATGTAAAGATCGCTGATATTGGTAATGTAATGGCGGGCGCTGCATTAAAAGATACCTATGCGGCTGCCAAGGCGGTGATCAAAGAATTGGTGGATGCCAAAAAAACAGTGTTGATCCTTGGTGGCAGTCATGATCTTACATTGGCACAATATGGTGCGTATGTGCAACGCAAACAAATTATTGAAGCGAGTTGTGTAGATGCATTCATCAATTTAAGTAACGATACACCTGTGCGTAGCGAAAACTTTTTGATGGAAATGCTTACGGGTGAACCGAATTTTATCCGCCATTACAATCACATGGCGTTCCAGAGTTATTATGTACACCCAACGATTCTGCAAACAATGGATCGGTTGCGTTTCGATTGTTTCCGTGTGGGTGTGGTGAAGGATGCCTTGGAAGAAATGGAACCTGTGATCCGCAGCAGCGATTTGCTGAGTATTGATATTGCGGCAATGGCAAACGCTTATGCACCTGCCAATCGTACTTCGCCCAATGGATTGAACGGACAGGATATTTGTACACTCACCCGTTATGCAGGTATGAGCGACCAGTTAAGTACACTGGGTATTTATGGTTACAATGCCAAGCTTGATGTGGATGAATTAACAGCGATACAGATCGCACAAATGATCTGGTATTTTATTGATGGGT
>JAKFDY010000492.1:0-3731 GCA_036675885.1 Lacibacter sp.
AGGAATAACTCAAACTGGAAATATGGTTTGTAGGGAGCAAGCCTTGCAATACCTGCCCCAATCGTTAACCCGTCATTCAATCCATTTGCACCTGTATGCAATTCGTAACCTGCCATCACAATCGGTGAAAAGCCGGGCTTAAATCTACCAGTTGCAAAATTGGTGATCACCGGTTCGTTCTTATCGAAATAGATCGCTGTTTTACCTTTGAAGGGAAGATTATCCAGCTTCTTTTTTGTTTTTACATCAAACTCCACAAAACCTTTGGTGCTGTCTTTATCATTTACCCCTTTTTGATTGGTGCCCGGCAGATAAATTCCTTTGAACACAAATGCAGCGCTGTCGTTGTTGGTGATCAATTCCCAACAACCTGTTCTTGTGGGTACACTATCACATGGCAAACAGTAAGGCGACATATCTTTTATGCTGATGGTTTTTGGATCAAGGGCAGAAGGCAACGTAATATCTAACAAAATTTTTCTTGCAGGTCCTTCTCCGTCGTTCTGAAAACGGATCTTATAACTGAGCGATTTACTTTTTTTAAGTGTGCGGTAATTCAATCGCCCTTGCCTCAGGTTCATCTTGTTCGGATCATGCGAAGTAACAATCGGGATATTCAGTTGATGCATATATACGCCACCAGTATCGGGCACAAACAAACCGGTAATAATAATCGTTGCATTGGTGTCTTTAATCATACCCGGCGTAACGTACAAGTTGGTGAACATAAATTGAGCATCGGTAGTTGCCTGTTTAATATCAACCGCAAATACATTGTTGTAAGTCTTCAACGTGTTCATCAAAAATGCTTTGCTTTCTATGCCGCTGAATTTTTTCTCTTCTTTGAAATGTGATGCAGGACTACCGCTGCGCGTGAGCAGCATATTATCAAACGGACGGACAGATGCAATCGCATTCTTATCGTTGATCAATGCGGCATCGTTGTACAAACGAAAGCCTGCCGTATCAAAACTGTTTTGCCCGAATTGCTTTTCGTTGATGAAGAGATATACTTTGCCATTCACTGCTACATCATTTTTCCAACCCGCCATTAATACCATTGTATCGCCGGGTTTGGCCATGCAGTTATACTTTAATTCAAAGAATCCGTTTGCTTTGAAGAAATTCTGTTCCGATGGTGAAACTGATGCGAGGTAAGATTTATTCACCTGCTTCACAGCTACTTTTTTGGGTTTGCGACCGGGCTTCTTGCCATCATCATAATTGTTCACGGCATACAACACGGCTTCATAATCGCCTTCTTTAGCATACACATGTTCGGTATTTTCTTCTGTACTGAAATGACCGTCACCAAAATCCCACAGGTAAGTATAAAATGGTTTGGGTGCGCCTGGTATTTGCGTAAGCATCGGCAGGTTTGCTTTAAAAGAAACCTTGTTCTCCTTTTGTGTTGCCAGTACAGAGCTGTCTGTTTGTGCAAACAAAGAAGTGCCGCCAAGCAGCAGAATGATATGAATAATGAATTGTTTCATGCAGTTGTTGAGAGTAGATAAAAGCAAGCAGTTAATTGTTACCCCTAAAGTAGAGGTTTTTTTTATTACTATCGGTGGAACGTAGTTCACGTTAGCTCATTCTCACCTCCATCCTTTTTATAAACTAATAACGGCACTCTATTCCATTAAAAAAGCCGACTCATTATTGAGCCGGCTTTCTTATCATCAGTTCTTCTATACAATTATCACATCGAATGATGTATAAAAATTAGAAACTAAGGCCAAGGCCTAAAGCAAGAATTAATGCCGTACCAAATTCTGACTTATTACCAAGAGGATCTTTTCCTCTACGCTTAAAACCATCGAGACCAACCTTTGCTCCGAAATTCAACCATTTCGATGATCTTGTTCCTTCCCAGGCCAGCGAACACCATAAGAAGGAATTTGCTCATTATTCCCGTAAGAAGCTTTTGATCCGTTTACGACATAAAAAGGAGCCAAAATAGTGCGTGTCAGCGAATGACTTTGAGCTTTTCCATTTTCCATCACCACATTATAACCCCAATAATTTACACTGGCAATACCTCCATAGACAACTGTCAGTTTTGAAAACCCTGTTTCCATCACATCATCCCGGGACGCAGTATCTTTACCATACAGGTTAAACAAGGTTCCATAATCACTGATGGCTGCATAAGCGCCAAGCTCTTTTCTTTTTTGTACTTCTACAACTGTTGTATAAACTGTTGCAGTTCTGTACCCAGTTTGTATATGCCGTAATGGGATTCTTTTCCTTTTAATTTTCTCTTTTCCTGCAAAGAACAGAATACCTTCTGCTGTAAGGGAGGCAAAGCCCAAATGCATGCCTGCATAGTATTTTTCAGGTTTCAGATAATTTACATTAAAGAAACGCACATCAGATAAACCATCAAATCCAGCTACAAATCCAATATTCAGTTTGCGTATTCCTTGCGTTGATAGATCTGCTCCAATTACATCGATTGTGGTTCTATCAGTAAATGTGAGTGTTTCCTGGGCATTAGCAAAAACAGAAGTTAAAATAAGGATACAGATAAACAGTTTTTTCATGCGCAGTTCATTATTTTGGATGAGGCGCAAAAGTAACTGGTGAAAAAACTGTCGCAAAATTTTTAAGCAACTCTTCGCTTATAAAATAAAAAAACCAGCCATGAAGGCTGGTTTTTAAAATCTCATTAAATGAATTATCTATTGATGATCAATTTTTCTGTACGTAACACTGTTCCGCTTGCAGCAGTAACACGGAGTACATACATACCTGCAGGCAATTCACTTGTTTCCATACGTGTTGCCAATCCATTTGCAGACTGTTGTTTCACTTTGCGTCCCTTCACATCAAAGAGTTCAATAATGCGTCCTGCTTCTGTACTGTAGTTGTACACAACAATAAAGTTGGTAGCAGGGTTTGGATAGATATCAATTGTTTTGTCCTTCTTCTCTTCTTTCACCCTGTTATCAACAGGAGCTGTTTGCACAAACTGACGGAATGCCCCGCCATTAAATGTAAACTCAAGAATACTGCCGGGGTTTGCAGGTGTTGTTGTTACATTACCGGTTGGGCCCGATGTTGAACCACTTGAATCGCAGGCCACGTAAATTTTTGTTCCATCGGCGCTCACCACCACATCACGGAAGCGACCCATACCACGGAAATAATTAATGGTATCGGAAATGATCTGCAACCCATCATTACTTAATTGGTAACGGGTAATGGTACCCGCTTTCAACATCGCCACCAAAACAGAATTCTGCCAGCCGGGAATAGCCGAGCTGCCGTAAAACTCAGTACCCGACGGTGCCATGGAAGGCCACAACATATTATCGCCACCTGTTGGCGGATTCACTGCCGGATAAATTGAACGTAACGGTTCTTTTGCATTTAAGGTTGCACAATTCACCTGCTCACTCACCACATCAAAGCCACCAATATTGCGGCCATTGTAATTACCATCGCAATAACCTGCTACCTGCGGCCAGCCAAAATTTCTTCCGCTTTCAATCACATTCACTTCATCATCACTGAATGGACCATGCTCGGTGCTGTATAAAATGTTTACGCCATTTACATTGCCCCAAACCAACCCTTGCGGGTTACGGTGACCGAGTGAATAAACCCTTCTTCGAGCAGGAGCCGGAACTCAACGTCTTCGGCGAGAAGCTGGTGCTGTGTTCGATGCATCCGCTGACCGGGTTCTTCCGCAACGGCAACTGCATCACCGGCCCGCTCGACGAGGGCCG
>JAKFDY010000493.1:0-5480 GCA_036675885.1 Lacibacter sp.
AAGATCATCTTCGCAAAAAACACCCGTAAACATTTAGAAGAAGCAGACGCACAGGCACAATCCATCATTAAAGAAGCAGGGCTGAGAGCAGAAACCATCCGCAAGGAAAAGGAACTGGAAGCGAAAGAAAAATTCGTACAGCTCAAATCTGAGTATGATCGTGAAGTAACAGAACGCAACCGTAAGATCAACGAAAGCGAGAACCGAGCCCGCCAGAAAGAACAATCGATCAACCAGAAAGAAGCCAATCTCGATAAACAGATCAAGGAAAATGAGGCCATTAAAGAAAACCTCAACCGCCAGATTGAAGTAGTAAATCTGAAACGTACTGAACTGGAGAAACACCAGGAAGAGCATATCCGTCGCCTGGAAAAAATTGCCGGTTTAAGTGCTGAAGAAGCCAAAAACCAATTGATAGAAAGCCTGAAACAGGAAGCACAAACCCGTGCTTTGGTTCTTCAACAGGAAATTATTGAAGATGCCAAATTAAAGGCAAACAAGGAAGCACGTAAGATTGTGATTCAGTCTATTCAGCGTACTGCTGCTGAACAAACAATTGAAAATACAGTAACCGTTTTCAACCTCGAGAGCGATGAAATAAAAGGCCAGATCATTGGTCGTGAAGGTCGTAATATCCGAGCTATTGAAGCAGCAACGGGAGTTGACCTGATCGTTGATGATACTCCTGAAGCTATTCTTCTTTCTTCATTCGATCCGCTTCGTCGTGAAGTGGCCCGTTTGAGTTTGCAGCGTTTGGTGGCCGATGGTCGTATTCACCCTGCCCGTATTGAGGAAGTGGTGGAAAAAACCCGCAAGCAACTGGAAGAGCAGGTAATGGAAATCGGCGAACGTACCGTTATTGAATTAGGTATTCATGGTATGCACAAAGAATTGATCAGGATGGTGGGGCGTATGCGTTTTCGTTCATCTTATGGGCAAAACCTGTTGATGCACAGCCGTGAAACAGCCAACCTCTGCTCTATCATGGCTGCTGAATTGGGTATGAATCCTAAACTGGCTAAACGTGCCGGTCTTTTGCATGATATTGGTAAAGTGCCTGATGAAGAAACTGAATTGAGCCACGCATTGCTTGGAGCCAAACTTGCTGAGAAATATGGTGAGAATCCTGCGGTTGTAAATGCCATTGGTGCCCACCACGATGAAATGGAAATGCAGTATGTGATCTCTCCTATTGTACAGGCTTGTGATGCCATCAGTGGTGCAAGACCTGGTGCCCGTCGTGAGATCATGCAGCAGTACCTGCAGCGTATCAAAGACCTTGAAAACCTGGCAATGGGTTATCCTGGTGTAGAAAAGGCTTATGCCATCCAGGCTGGTCGTGAGTTGAGGGTGATTGTGGAAGCTGAGAAAGTAACCGATGCTGAATCAGATAAACTGAGCTTTGAAATGGCGCAGAAGATACAAACCGAAATGGTGTATCCGGGCCAGATCAAAGTGACTGTTATTCGTGAAAAAAGAGCTGTAAACGTAGCGAGATAAATCTGTTTAAAGTATAAGGTTGAATGTTTAAAGTTCGAAAACTCCTGCTATCAGGCAGAATATTCAGAAAATAAGAAACTTTAAACCATTAAACTTTTCAACTTTCAACATTTCCCCCTACCTTTGCCGTCCTAAAAATTAAGAGTTATGAACGCCGCTGTTGCATTTGTACATGAGCAATTGACTGCTAAGAAAGAACAACCAAAGTTCAAAGCAGGTGATAACGTTACTGTGAACTATAAGATCGTTGAGGGTGGTAAAGAACGTGTCCAGGGTTTCCGTGGAGATGTGATCAAACGCCAGGGACAAGGCGCAACTGCAACATTTACAGTGCGTAAGATCTCTGATGGTGTTGGTGTAGAGCGTACATTCCCGGTAAACTCACCAAACGTTGATTCAATTGAACTCAACAAAGTAGGTAAAGTAAGCCGTGCAAAACTCTTCTATCTCCGTGAAAGAAGCGGTAAAAGTGCCCGGATTAAAGAAAAGCGCATGAGATAATCGGCGTTTTGAGCATATTTAACAAAGGGGGAAAGAAAACTTTCCCCCTTTATACTTTAAATAACCGGATTTCGTTCTTATATTTAAACCCCGAATCGTTCCGATTCTCCTAATCCCATACCTTTTGAAGTAATCGTTACTCTATTTATTAACTAAATTAGTCGTTCCGATCATGAAAAAGGTATTAGTAGCCCTCGCTGTAATTACAATGTTTTTAATGTCATGTAACCGTGGTATCACACCATACCAGGCTGCAAATGGCAAAGGAGGTAAATGCGGCAGGAATTTTATCCGTTAATCTCTGTTGAAATTAAACGTATTGAAACCTTCCTCACCGGAAGGTTTTTTATTTTTCTTTGCAAGGCGGCGTTACAAATAACTGTAACTTTGTGTTCCTTTAAAATTTATATCATGAATTTTCAACCCATACTTCTCGGCGTTCTCGGTACCCAGGAAATTATCATTATTGCCATTATCATTTTATTGCTGTTCGGTGGTCGTAAGATCCCTGAGCTGATGAAAGGTTTGGGTAAAGGCATCCGTGAATTCAACGATGCTAAGAACACCGTTCGTAAAGAAATTGAGGAGAGCTCTACTCCTACTGATGCAAATCAGAACAAACAGTAATTTCTTTAACGCTCATTTTCTTTCTCACTTCAATTTTTCTGAAGAGGCTCCTCATTGTATCCTTTTGCAACCATAAAAGCATACCAGCAGCATTTGTTTGATGGAACAACCTCCTGTAAACAGGCGGTTGAATTCTATTTGGCACAAACGAAGAAGTATGAACATCTCAATGCATTGCTGCGTACGTTTCCCGAAGAAGCGTTGCAAAGGGCAACTGAATTAGATGAGCAACGTGCCGCAGGTAAAACACCCGGCAAACTGCATGGTGTTGTTATTACCGTTAAAGATGTAATTGCCTGGGAGCAACATCCATTGTCGGCTTCTTCAAACATTCTCAAAAATTTTCATTCCATTTATAATTCAACAGCTGTGCAAAAGCTGTTGGCAGAAGATGCTATTATCATCGGCATTAATAATTGCGATGAATTTGCCATGGGCAGCAGCAATGAAAATTCCGCATTCGGTCCTGTAAAAAATATGCTGGATGAAACAAGGGTTCCCGGTGGATCATCAGGCGGTTCAGCAGTTGCTGTGCAAGCCAACCTTTGCATGGTGAGCTTAGGAAGTGATACAGGCGGCTCAGTTCGTCAGCCTGCAGATTTCTGTGGCATTGTTGGTGTAAAGCCAACGTATGGCCGAGTAAGCAGGCATGGATTGATCGCTTATGGTTCAAGTTTCGACCAGATCGGTGTACTTTCTCATTCTGTAGAAGATGCTTCGCTTGTGCTTTCTGTAATTGCCGGAGCTGATGATTTCGACAGCACTGTTTCTACGCTTCCTGTTCCTGATTATACTTCAGCCATTGCTGAAAAAAAATCTACCAAACCTCTACTTGGTTATTTCAAACAAACATTGCAACATGCGGGTTTGGATGAAGAGATCAGGAATACACATACAAAGCTGATCGATCAACTGAAAGCAGATGGCTATGAAGTAAAAGAATTGGATTTCGACCTGATCGATTACATCGTTCCAACATACTACGTTCTTACCACTGCTGAAGCCAGCAGTAACCTCTCCCGTTTTGATGGGGTGCGTTATGGCTACCAGGCAACTCCTGTAAAAGAAGAATTAACAGAATTTTACTCGGCCAACCGTTCCGAAGGTTTTGGTAAAGAAGTGCAACGCCGCATCATGCTCGGCACATTCGTATTGAGCGCCGGTTATTACGATGCTTACTATACCAAAGCACAACAGGTTCGCCGTAAATTATATGAACAAACAAAACTGGTTTTCAGCGATATAGATGTATTGTTGATGCCGGTATCTCCTTCCACCGCCTTTAAGATCGGGGAAAAAAGCAATAACCCCATCGAGATGTATCTGGCTGATATCTATACTGTATTTGCCAACCTCGTGGGTATTCCCGGCGTTTCGATTCCTTTGTTTCAACACAGCAATGGTTTACCGTTCGGACTTCAATTGATGACAAAGCATTTCGATGAAGTATCTTTGCTCGGCCTTGCTGATGTGCTGTTAAAAAACTACAAGGCATCGTAAGTGTTTTGCCGATGCATAAAATTATTCTTTCCATCATATTCATCTCCTGCTCTGTGTTCTCATTTGCACAGAAAGATTCTGCTGTTAATGGCAATGCAACGGATACAATAATTGAAAACAAGCAAGGCGATGTATCGAAATATGGATTCCAGGCGCTTTTTGTAAATAAAGAATTTAATTCTTCTACGTCGTACGACGCACAGATTCATCCGCAGGCATGGGGGTTTATACAAGACTATCTTGATCGTTATGGAAAGAACCTGCAGAAAATGAAAGGTTGGGGCATGCCCTATTTTACATTGATCGATAATGTGCTTACACAATATGGCCTGCCACATGAATTAAAATATCTCGCTGTTATTGAAAGCGGACTCAATACGAATGCCACGAGTTGGGTGGGTGCACGTGGGCCCTGGCAGTTTATGCCTTACACCGCCAAAGAATATGGTTTGAATGTAAATGGCTGGCTCGATGAACGTACTGATTATTTCCGCAGCACGCATGCAGCCGCAAAATATCTTACCTCACTTTATAATGATCTCGATGATTGGTTATTGGTGATTGCAGCTTATAACGGTGGACCGGGTCGTGTTTACAGTGCGATCAAAAAAAGTGGCAGCCGTGATTTCTGGAAGCTGCAATATTATCTTCCTGCCGAAAGCAGGATGCATGTAAAGAAATTTATTGCCACACATTATATTATGGAAGGAAAAGGTGGTGTAACAACAGTGGTGAATGATGGTAAACAACCTGCAGCTCCTGAATTTTCACCGGAGAAAACAGATCCGAATATTGCTGTGGAGCCCATCGTTGGTAAATTCAGCTCGGTGGTAATGGCAAAGAATCTTGCCATTGATCTGATCTACTTCAACCAACTCAATCCAAACTTTGATGCGGTGCTTGCAGGCAACGCTATTTTCAATCTTCGTTTGCCGAAAGATAAAATGCAGGCGTTTAACGCCAACCGTTATGCCATTCTTAATGAAAGCGTACAGTTGCTGATGCGTTTTTATGGTGAAGATGGTATGAAAGATATGTATCCCAAGGTATCGGATTTGCCGGAGGTGAAGAAGAAACCGGTGGTGAAGAAAAAAGGTTAAGATGTCTCTTTTACCTGAGTTTGCCCCAACTCTCCCCTGACGGATTTATACCTTGCATACGCTTTAAGTACGCTTTATTTACCCAGTATCGTGGGAGTATCCTGCCTTTAGCAACGAAGGTGTCTAGTCCTAAATGCTTTTTCTATTTGCCATAATTGGTGGTACTGTTCTATCACTTCTTCTTTTGATAGATTGGTGTTGGTTCTGTATCCTTTTAATCCATCCCATTTCTTATCATCATTGTATTTTTCT
>JAKFDY010000494.1:0-21478 GCA_036675885.1 Lacibacter sp.
GCCCATGTGATAACCAAGGAATGGCAGCATAGCAAATGGATCTCTTCTTACTTTTCCCAATTCGCCAAATGCAGCAGCCGTCATTTCACTACCCATTGTTGCTGCGAGGTACACACCAAAATTCCAGTTGAATGATTGATACACCAATGGAACTGCAGTACTTCTTCTTCCGCCAAATATAAATGCAGCTACATATACACCATTTGGATTATCCCAATCTTCATCGATAGCAGGGTTTTGATACGCTGGTGCAGTAAATCTTGCATTGGGATGTGCAGCAGGCTTTCCACTGTTTTTGTCATAAATGTTTCCGTGCCAGTCGATCAATCCGTCCGGTACTTCTTTGGTCATTCCTTCCCACCAAATATCAGCTTCGGGTGTTATCGCCACGTTAGTGAAAATGGTGTTGGCCTTAATGCTGGCCATAGCATTCGGATTTGTTTTTTCGTTGGTACCGGGTGCTACGCCAAAATAACCAGCTTCGGGGTTAATGGCATATAACCGTCCGTTATCGCCTTTGTGTATCCAGGCAATATCATCACCTACAGTTGTTACTTTCCAGCCCTCCATTTCTTTTGGCGGAATCATCATGGCAAAATTTGTTTTACCACATGCACTGGGGAAAGCAGCAGCAACATATGTTTTTTCTTTCTGCGGATTTTCTACGCCCAACAGTAACATATGTTCAGCCAGCCATCCCTGGTCACGGCCAAGCACAGACGCAATACGTAACGCAAAACATTTTTTGCCCAGCAAAGCATTACCGCCATAGCCGCTACCATATGAGATAACCAAACGTTCTTCAGGAAAATGAGAAATATATTTTACAGTTGGGTTGCAGGGCCATTTCACATCGGGCTCTCCTTCCTGTAACGGGGCACCAAGGGTGTGTAAACATTTTACCCATTCACCATTAATGTGCTTTAATACATCATTGCCCATACGTGTCATGATACGCATGTTCACCACTACATATTCGCTATCGGTGATCTGCACACCATAACGTGAAAACTTAGAACCAACAGGTCCCATGCAGAACGGAATGACATACATGGTGCGACCATGCATACTTCCTTTTGTAAGGTCTTCAAGAATATGTTTCATTTCTGAAGGTTCCATCCAGTTGTTGGTGGGGCCAGCGTCCTGCTTACGTGCACTACAGATAAATGTTCGGTCTTCTACACGGGCAACATCACTTGGATCACTGAAACAAGCAAAGCTGTTAGGACGTTTTTTGGGATTTAAGCGGATGAAAGTTCCTTTATTAACCAGCTGTTGACAAAGCTGATCGTATTCTTCTTGTGATCCGTTGCACCACAGTACTTCAGCGGGTTCAAAATGCTCTTGCATTTTTTCCACCCATTCTTTTAGTTCTGTTTTGTTAGGAGCGATCATTTTTTTTTGGGGTTCTGTTGCGACAAACATAATTTTCGATTTAGATACCGCAAGTAAAAAACATTGCTGTCCCGAAAAGATGACCGAAGTAAGTGTGCTGCCCAATCTCTATCATTCGCCAGGAAATGAAAAAGCCTGTACGCCTTTTTTATGACGGCCATCAGCCAATCACACATTGCCATAAAAGAAAACTGATCACTAACAGGGAACAACTTTTTCCGAACAGAACAATTGACAAGTTTTTGTTGCTTCCCTTTTTCAACCTACCTTTTCTCACTAAATTTCTTTGCATGGTGGGCTGGATTACTTCGTTTTGGTGGAAACTCAATGGCTGGAAAATTAACGGAACATTTCCTGATCATATACCTAAAATGGTGATAGCGGTTGGTCCGCATACCAGCGCATGGGATATTGTAGTAGGCCTGGCGGCACGTTATGTAACACCCATCAAACATGCTTATTTTCTTGGCAAGAAAGAATTGTTTGATGGTGCTTTTGGCTGGTTCTTTCGTGCAATAGGCGGCACACCGGTTGATCGTTCTTCATCCAAAGGAATGGTATTACAGGTGGCTGATAAGTTTAAAGAGCATGAAATATTCCGTATAGCGATGAGTCCGGAAGGAACCAGGAAAAAAGTTGAAAAGCTGCGTACCGGATTTTATTATATTGCTAAAGAAGCAAAGATTCCCATTCTGTTGGTTGGGTTTGATTTTAAGAATAAGCAAGTGATCTACGGTCCGGTTATTCATCCTTCAAACGACGAAGCAGCAGACTTTAAACAGATCACAACTTTCTTTGCGCCAATAGAAGGAAAACATAAAGATGCAGGCATGGCACATCTTGGTTAATCTAAATTCGAACCCCAATTTATTTCACTTCTTCAAACATACCTGTTTGTTTGTTCTTGCGCACATTATCCCAATGAAAGTAACGGCCGTTCATAGCTACATACACACCATGCGGTAACGACTGAGCAAAGGCCAATGCACTCCCGAGGTTAAATAAACCATCACTGCTGCCAAACTTAATAGGAATCATGGCGCCCGTCAGCACCACTGTTTTGCCCGTAACTTTTTGTGCAATCACTTTGGCCGTTTCACTCATGGTATCTGTTCCATGTGTAATAATGATCTTGTCTTCATCGCACTGGATACATTGGTGAACAATGAGCTCACGGTCTTCATTGGTCATTTCCAGGCTGTCTACCATCATCAGCGTACGTATTTCAACCGGCACACGGCAACGCCCCATTTCCAACAGATCATGCATATGCGTATCCTTAAAGAAAAGCTGTCCGGTAATTTCATTGTATTCTTTATCGAATGTGCCCCCGGTAATAAAGATGCGAACTGCCATGACGAGTTGTTTAATGATGAAATATCTGCAAAGAAAAAGAATCTGTTGCTTGCATTGTAATAAAAAAAGGGGCGTCAAAGACGTCCCTGAATCATAATCAGCAGCAATCATCAGATCACTAAACCTGAAGAGTTAATATAGTTCACCAACGCAGCACTGTTTTTCAGATTTAATTTCTTGAGGATGTTGTGGCGGTGTACCTCCACTGTTTTCAGTGAAATATTCAACTCGCCTGAAATTTCTTTTGAAGACATGCCCTGCTTGATGTACTTAATTACATCCAGCTCACGGGTTGAAAGCGTGTTTGCACCTGTGCTTTCTTCTTCAAAGATCTGCTCACTCAAAATTGTTTTTACTTCGGCACAGATATAACGCTTGCCTTCATGCACTGCTGCAATAGCATCAAACATTTCCTGCTGCGGAGAGTTTTTTGTTACATAACCCATTGCACCAAGCTTCAACAATTTTTTTACGTAAGCCGGTTGTGAGTGCATGGATACACCAATGATCTTTGTTGAAGGTGAAAACTTACGGATTTGCTCCGTTGCTTCAATCCCGTTCATGGGCGCCATGTTAATATCTAACAAAGCAATTTTAGGACGTAATTTCTGAGCCATTTCAATAGCTTCCTCACCGTTACTGCACTGAGCAATTACAGTAAAGCGTGGATCACTATTTAAAATAAAACTCCAGGTTTCACGGATCAACTTATGATCGTCGGCAATTAAAACTGTAATCTTTTCCATTTCATGTAGTTTTTAAAATATTAATAGGAATTTGAATAACCAATTTGCAACCTTGCCCCGGGTTGGTCAGTATCTCTACTGATCCATCCTGTAACTCAGCACGGCTTTTTATATTTGTCAGACCCTGACCTTTCTTAACCGTTTGCAGATCGAAACCATTTCCATCATCTGCAATAAAGAGATAAACCCTGTTATCTTCCTGGAACATTTCCACCATTACATTCTTTGCTTCTGCGTGGCGTACAATATTGTTCAGTTGCTCCTGTAAGATGCGGTAGATGGTTAGTTTTATTGTATCATCCATCCGCTCTTCAATGGTATTTGTTGCGAAAAACCGGATTTCGAAACTGTCCAGTGCACGGAAACTTTCTATCAAATCATTTATAGATGCAATTAAACCAAGATCATTGATACTTGAAGGAACCAAAGAGCGTGAAAGGTTTCTTACTTCGGTAATGATAGTATTGATATGCTTTGTACCACGATCGATCAATTCTGTTGGGTCTGCCTGCTTTAACTTCAACATTTCTAAATACAACTTCGTTGTTGTTAACAGCTGACCAATATTATCATGTAATTCCTTCCCTATCTCTGCTCTTTCTTTTTCCTGTGCAAATACCGCTGCCTGCGCTATCTGGAACTGACGACTGCGTTCTTTGAGCATCAATTCTCTTTCCAGTTTTTTGCGTTCTGTTATATCTCGCATGGCACCTACAATACGCACCGGCTTTCCTTTGTTGTTAAAGATCATGTAACCTTTGTCGAGTACATTGGCATACGATCCATCTTTACGACGAAAACGATACTCACATTCCCAATGCGGTGTTGTGTGTTGTTGCAGGAATGAATTAAAACTTTCGATCACCATTATCCGTTCATCGTAATGAATATTGGTTTCCCAGAAATCCAATCCCTGGTCGGCATCTTCAAAACCATGACCAAACAGTATACGGTAACCTTCACTCCAGGTCAGATTATTCAATTCAAGATCAAGATCCCAGATTGCTTCATTGGTAGCTTTTGTTACCAACTCATAACGTTCATTACTGATCTTGAGTTTTTCTGCAAATTCTCTTTGCTCTGTAACATCCTGCATTGTACCAACTAACCTGATTGGCAATTGATCTTTATCTGTGATCAGATAACCTTTATCTGCTACAAATGCATACATGCCATCACTTTTTTGAAAACGATATTCACAATGCCACTGGCGGGTGTACGTCTGACTTAAAAATGCAAGTAATTCATGCATCACACGTTCTTTATCTTCCGGATGCAGTTTCGACTCCCAGAAATGAAGATTTGAATGTTCATTATCTGTATCATAACCAAACAACACTTTATAACCGGTACTGCGTATAATTGTTTTTGTAAGCAGATCATAATCCCAGATCGCTTCATTTGCTGCGTTCTTGATAAACTCATAGCGTTCGTTACTGATCTTAAGCGCTTCAGCGGCTTCTTTTTGTGCAGTAATATCACGATGCGATGCAATGATTATTCCTTCACTCAATAACGGTGTGGCAGTCCACGCAACCCATTTTGTTTCGCCTGCTTTTGTAACAATGCGGTTTTCAAAATAAGGGATCACCACTCCATTGCTCAACTCATACAACTTTTCAAGTACTGCAGATTTATCATAATCATGCACATAACTGAGTGGATGAATTTCAGTTGCTTCCTCAGCAGTGTAACCACTAAATGCTTCAAAAGCAGGGTTTACACGCACAAAACGACCATCAAGACCAGCAATTGTAAGGATATCTCTGCTGATGAGAAAAAACTGATCGAGCATCAAATTGTTTTTGCGCTTGGTAATTTCTGCACCAAACAATTTGCCTTGTATGCTGATGAGATTTATATCATTACGGTTGATTTTTTTGGTTTGCCTGTTCAAAAAGAAAAGACAACAAACAACATTATTTTCACTCATCACGGGCACTGCCAGTGCCGATTGAAATCCGAACCTGATGGCAGCATCTTTCCGTTTAAATTCAAACGCACTTGTTGCAATATCCTCAATCCAAAAAGGCTTCTTTGTAATTGTAACATCACTTGAAGCGTAATCACTCAATAAATAAACATGATCTTTTGTTGTTTCAGCAAAAGCGGCCAGTTCATTATCTGAGGCTTCAAAATCCGATACCTGGTTATGCATATAAACAGCATCAAAACCCGGCACCCATACTTCTGCAAGTTCCCAGCCTGTAAATACTCTTAATTTATTTAAAGCAAGTTTCAGGTTTTCATTTAATGGATTGGGTTGAATAAGAATCTCTGAAATATCAAAGCCTAATTCATTTTCACGGTTGGTGCGGTACGATTCTGTAATATCAGTGATCTGTAAAAGATACCCGTTAATATTTGAATGAACGATCTCATGGCGGGCAATCGTTACCTGCAATATTTCTCCGCTTTTTGTGCGGTGCTCAACCGGGTGACCACTTTTATAAAGATCATAAAGATGCTCACACTTAACCGGTTTGTCAAAGATCTTGCATAAGCTTATTGCTAAAAATTCCTCTTTGGTATAACCATAACGCTCTACGGCAAATTGGTTTACATCAAGTATTGTTTTATGATCGTTGCAGATCACAAACAGTGGAAGAGGCAAATGATCAAAAAACAATTTGTACCTGTTCTCGCTTTCCTTCAACGCTTCCTCCCATTGTTTCCGCAATGAAATATCATTGAGGTTAATAAGCATTGAGCGGATGTGTGGATTATGAAAGAGGCTTCTTCCTTTTGCTTCGGTCCATAACCAACTGCCGTCCTTTTTACGGAAACGAATATCTATAGAGCGGTTTTGATCAGGATTTTCAAGCTCCAGTTTAAATGTGTTACCGGCAAGTTCAATATCATCGGGATGCACAAAAGAAAGCCCGCTCATGCCAATTAATTCAGCTGGCTCATAACCCATCACCCGTGTTACATTCGGAGAACAATAACTCACGTTACTATTTTCATCTGTAAGGAAAAACACATCAACACCGTTAGATAACAACTGTTCAAGCATTTCTTCTTTGCCTGTAATTTCATTTGTTAGGGGAAGTGCTTTTTTATTTACAGTTGCTGGTATTGTATCCATTCCTATACATTGTATATAATAATCATCCGTACTATTGCCTTCAATGCAGGAAAACTCCCACCGGGTTGAAACATATTTGTCCTTGCCTTCTGCTTTACGTAATTCAACAGGAACCATTTTTCCAGGTTCTTCCGAACAGGTCTTTAAAGCCGCTGTATAAGCAGTATGATCATCAGGATGAATGGTTTGAAGCGAATGAATACTGGTAATTTTTTCTTCATTCAATTCAAACCGCTTGAAAAAGTAAGGATTACCACCGGCATAATACCCATCAGGCTTTACCAGCACATAATAGAGCTGTTGGCTGAGTTCGAAGGATTCGGGTATGAGGGCGATACTATTCATTAATATTGGATACGTAACAAAAGTAATTTAAAACACTTACCGCATTTGTAGTACAAAATGTATTTACAAAGCGGTAAACTTTAAACTATTTGTACTACTTACACTACAAGCACTAATAGTATAATCAAGTAAAAATTAATATAAAATTTCTACCTGCAGAAATAATATTTTGCCCGTTGGGTGCAAAAAATCGGGTGGCACAGAAAAAGCTATGTTTCCATTCATCCAATCTTACAACCTCAATTTGTATTTTCCCTTACCTTAAACCCTTCATTAAATAAAATCAACTACAGCATGAGAAGATCAGTCGTTTTCGCCTGGCTGTTACTGTTTTGTACAGTAGCCAGGGCGCAGGAAACCTTTCCTATGAATGGCGTAGCCGATCCCCGCAGCGGCATTTATGCATTTACCAATGCAACTATTGTAAAAGATGCGGCCACCACCATTAGCAATGCCACTTTAGTGATCAAAGACGGACGTATTGTTTCCGTTGGCACTAATGTAAGTGTACCTGCCGATGCCGTGGTGATCGATTGTAAAGGGAAATACATTTACCCTTCCTTTATTGATGCATATGCAGATTATGGTATGCCCACTCCCCAACGTGCACAAGGTGGATTTAACTTTAATGCCCCTGCCCAGCTCACATCAAACCAAAAAGGAGCTTATGGCTGGAACCAGGCCATCCACACCGATGTACAGGGTGTTCGCATTTTCACAGGCGATAATGTAAAGGGCAAAGCTTTACGTGAAAATGGCTTTGGATCTGTGCTTGCACATCAACGTGATGGTATTGCAAGAGGCACAGGTGTTTTTGTATCATTAGCTGATGCGAAGGACAACAAAGCCATCCTGAAAGAAAAAGCATCAGCTCATTATTCGTTCAACAAAGGAACATCCACTCAATCGTACCCAGGTTCAATCATGGGTTCTATCTCCCTGTTGCGTCAAACTTATTTAGATGCACAGTGGTATAAAAACAACCCGCTTGCGGAAGGCGTGAATCTTTCGCTTCGGTTTTGGAACGAGCATCAAAACCTGCCGCAGATCTTTGAAGCTAATGATAAATGGGCCGTTGTTCGTGCCGATAAAATTGGTGATGAGTTTGGCGTGCAGTATATCATGAAAGCAGGTGGCAACGAATACCAGCGTATTAATGAAATGGCTGGTACAAAAGCTACTTTCATCCTTCCCCTCAATTATCCTGCAGCAATGGATATTGAAGATCCGCATGATGCACGCTTTGTTTCGTTGAGTGATATGAAACATTGGGAAATGGCTCCTGCAAACGCAGCGATGTTTGAAAAAGCAGGTATCAATTTTTGCTTAACCACTTCTGATCTGCGTGATGTGCGTCAGTTCCTCACCAATCTTCGCAAAGCAATGGAATACGGTTTAAGCGAAGCAAAAGCATTGGAAGCATTAACAAAAATTCCTGCAACTATTTTAGGTGTGTATGATATGGTAGGTAGCATTGATGCGGGTAAAGTCGCCAACTTCCTTATTACATCAGGTCCCATCTTCTCTGAAAAAACAGTGATCTACCAAAACTGGGTACAGGGAGAAAAGTACGCAGTGAAAGAAGAATTGTGGAACGATGTTAAAGGCGTTTATAATTTAACGGTGAATACTCCCGGCGGAACGAAAAACTATACACTTGATGTAAAGAACAGCACAACTGCCAATGTTATTGGGAAAGATACACTCACAGGTCGTTTTACGTTTGATGGCAAACAGGTAAAACTGAATTTTCCTGAAGCAAAAGGCAGCCGCAACAATATCCGTTTAAGTGGTATTGCAAATGATAGCTTCTGGAGTGGTGTTGGTGATGATGCAAATGGTAACCGCTTTACATGGACAGCCGTTTACAGCAAAGAAACAACTGTAAAAGCTGATACTACACGCCCGAAAGTTGCGCCAAAATTAAGTGCTGTTCCCTATCCTTTCAATGGTTATGGTTTTACCGAAATGTCAAAACAAGAAACCATTTTGATCAGGAATGCAACTGTATGGACCAATGAGAAAGAAGCTGTTTTACAGAATGCAGATGTATTAATTAAGAATGGAAAAATTGCAGCTGTAGGTAAAAACCTGAGCGATGCTGGTGCGAAAGTAATTGATGGAACAGGCAAACATGTTACAGCAGGTATTATTGATGAGCATTCGCATATTGCAGCTGCTTCGATTAACGAAGGCGGACAAAGTGTAACATCTGAAGTGCGTATTACTGATAACCTTAATCCTGAAGATATCAATATCTATCGCCAGCTGAGTGGTGGTGTTACATCATCTCACATATTGCATGGCTCTGCTAATACCATTGGCGGACAAACACAACTCATTAAACTCCGTTGGGGCGCAAATGATGAGGGTTTGAAATTCCAGAACTGGCCCGGCTTTATCAAGTTTGCATTAGGTGAAAACGTAAAACGTTCGGGCTCGCAGCAAAACAACCGCTTCCCTGATACACGTATGGGTGTAAGCCAGGTATTGATCGATGCATTTACACGTGCAAAAGATTATGAAGCAGGCTGGAAGAAATATGATGATGAGAAAAAGAAAAATGCAAAAGCTGTTGCTCCACGTCGTGATCTTGAACTCGACGCATTGGTTGAGATCATGAATAAAAAACGTTTTATTACCTGTCACTCTTATGTGCAAAGTGAGATTACAGATATGATCCGTGTGGCTGATCGTTTTGGTTTTACACTCAACACCTTTACACATATTCTTGAAGGTTATAAAGTAGCTGATAAAATGAAAGAACACGGCGCTGCTGCATCTACTTTCAGCGATTGGTGGAATTATAAAATGGAAGTATTGGATGCCATTCCTCAGAATGCTGCCATCATGCAAAAAGCGGGATTGAATGTTGCCATTAATTCTGATGATGCAGAAATGGCCCGTCACTTAAACCATGAGGCAGCCAAGAGTGTGAAGTATGGTGGCATGAGTGAAGAAGATGCATTGAAAATGGTTACGCTTAATCCTGCTAAGATGTTGCATGTTGATGATAAAGTGGGCAGTATTAAAGTGGGTAAAGATGCTGATATAGTTGTATGGAGCGATCATCCGTTGAGCATTTATGCAAAAGCTGAAAAAACAATTGTAGATGGTATTGTTTACTATGATCGTGAAAAAGACAAACAACTTCGTTTGGATATTGCCAAAGAACGTGCAAGACTGATGGCGAAAATGATCGGCGAAAAAAGAACAGGCGCACCAACTGTTCCATTCGCACCAAGTATGGAAATTATGCACACTTGCACTGATCATTACCATAATCATGGTTTGTTAGTGATAGATGCAGATGATGTGGATCAAAATAGCAACCAATAAAACTTACGACAATGAAGAAATTAATATTCAGTATACAACTTTTGCTCGTAGGCATTCTTGCAATTGCGCAGGAAACAGTTTACCCAGCAAAAGCACAAACAGAAACGATTACTATTACAAATGCCACCATCCATGTTGGTAATGGAACGGTGATCAACAATGGATCGATCACATTTGAAAACGGAAAGATCAAAGCTGTTGGTCAGTCTGCAACAACAACAGGTAAAGTGATCGATGCAAAAGGCAAACATATTTATCCCGGTCTTATTTTATCTGCTTCACAATTAGGTTTGGCAGAAGTAAGCAGTGTGAGAGCAACCATCGATCATACAGAGTTTGGTTTATACAATTCAAATATCCGTTCTGTTGTTGCTTACAATACCGATTCAAAAGTAATCGCCACGCTACGCAGCAATGGTATTTTGCTTGCGAATGTTGTACCGCAAGGCGGCACCATCAGCGGCACTTCAACCGTTGTGCAGTTAGATGCATGGAATTGGGAAGATGCTACTTACAAAGCCGATGGACAAATGCACATGAACATGCCAAATTTGTTACCACGCCCAAGTCGTTTTGCTGCATTCTTAGGTCAAACTGAAACAAGAAGCACGGCCGACCAGGTGAAAGAAGCATTGGCCCGTGTAGAAGAGATCAAAGGATTTTTTCGTGAAGCAAAAGCTTATCACAAAGAAGCAACACATGCAAAAACAAATTTAAAATTTGAAGCAACAAAGGCTTTGTTTGAGAAAAAGCAGAAGTTATTTGTGCATTGTGATATTGTGAAAGAAATGCTGGTTGCAATTGATTTTGCAAAAGAGTTTGGTTTTGATGTGGTGATTGTTGGTGGCAGCGAAAGCTGGCAAATTGCTGATCTGCTGAAGCAAAATAATATTGCCGTAATTCTTGCTGAGCGCCATGCATTACCAACCTCACCTGATGATGATGTTGACCTTCCTTACAAATCAGCCACCTATCTGCAGGATGCGGGTGTGTTGTTTGCCATCAACGATACAGATGGTTCAACACGTGGACGAAACCTGCCTTTTAACGCAGGCACAGCCGCCGGTTATGGTATTACTAAGGAACAAGCGTTGAGTGCCATTACTCTTAATGCAGCCAAAATTTTGGGTATTGACCAAATTACCGGTTCGCTGGAGGTTGGTAAGGATGCGAATATTGTGGTGAGCGAGGGAGATATTCTTGATATGAGATCGAGCATTATCACCTACGCTTTTATACAAGGCCGCCAGGTAACACTTGATGACAAGCACAAACAGCTGAATGAGCGGTATAAGTACAAGTACGGCATCAAATAAGAAACTGTTTCTCCTGATATTTATAAGAAGGGTTGCCAAAAACGGCAACCTTTCTTCTTACATACCTATAAACACTTAAAAAACGTTTATACCTTCACAGTACCAAAATCTCTAACCTCACAACACTATGAAGAAGCTTGTATTTTGTTTCGTCCTGTTTACGGCAGCCTTCTCTTGCCGTAAGCCACAGGATACACCACCCCTTGAAGGCATCCTTACCCAGGGCACCTGGCGCATTTCACTTTTTAAAGACAACGGAAACAACCTTACCTACATGTTTACAGGTTGGCGGTTTACATTTAAGGCCGATAAAACAATGCAGGTAACAAACGGAGCAGATACCTACAACGGCACCTGGAAAGAAAATACAGCTGGCGACACTTTTGAGTTAAACATCAATGCACCCGAACAGGAATTAATATATATCAGTAAACTCTGGCACAACGAATTACTTAATCCAAGAGGAGTGCTGTTTCATAACGACAGGAATAATCCTACACAGCAATTACAGTTTACAAAGTTGTAGTGATCAATGTTGCAGTTTTGGATAATCAAAAAACCAGAATTCTTTTTTTGTTTTTGCAAAATCTTTCCAGTTATCAATTTCTGCCTTTACTGCAAAAACAGAACAGGTGGGCATATTATCGATGCTGGTATTGGTGAGTGTGTTGGCAAATTCTGTGATACCATTGTTATGGGAGAAAATGGCAGCAGATGAAACCGAAGCAGGTATGTTTGTTATGGTTTGCATAAACACATCAGGTGCTGCCAGGTAGAGTTGCGATTGAAGATGCATGGCTGCTTCGTCAACCTTAAACGTTTGCATGAAAAGAGAACAGGTTTGTTTGGCTCTCACTGCAGGACTGCTGAAAAATGCATCGACCTTTATCTTTCGCTCAAGTAAGCGTTGCGCCATCATGGGTGCATCTTTTAATCCCCTTGCATTTAATGGCCGGTCAAAATCGTTTTGCATGGGATTATCCCAGCTGCTTTTTGCATGGCGTATAAGGAAGAGTGATTTCATGTGTTCATTTATATTTGATTTTGGCCACATAGTTTACCCATAAAAATTATCATCACTGCTGGTCTAAGTTCGTTCGATAATTTTTATGGGTAATTCATGTTATTGAAAATAAGCAATCACTTCCAATAAAAAAACCATCCGAATAATCAGATGGCTTTTTTACAAAGTATTTTTCCCGGTTGGGTTTAAATAAGATTTTAAAGACGGGCACTGCAAAAACAACAAAAACTCGGCCAAAGAATCCTTTCACCTCTTCTTTATCAATACCCACGTACATTCTTCCCGTCAAGATAATTGAGCAACGCTTTGTTACATACCCTGTTACCTCCCGGTGTTGGATAGTTACCCGTAAAATACCAATCGCCTGTGTTGGTAGGACAACTGGCGTGTAAGTCTTCAATATTCTGATAGATCACCTGCACAGGAGTAGTAAATCCTGCTGGTGTAATCAGTTGCGCAATTTTATCGCTGATCTCTTCTGTTGTAAATGGTTTGTATATACGTCGCACCACATTCTCCGTATGCAATTGGTTGTTGCGTTGCATTTCTTTGATCGTTGCATGTACTTCATCAATCAGATCAGTCATTCCTCTTTCCTTCAATAACTCAATTGCAGCACGGAATGCAACAAAATCGCCCATCTTGCTCATATCAATTCCATAACAATCAGGGTAACGGATCTGTGGCGCACTTGATACAACAATGATCTTCTTTGGACCAAGACGGCCCAGCATACGCACAATACTTTCTTTCAACGTTGTACCACGCACAATTGAATCATCAATCACCACCAATGTGTCAACGCCTTTCTGAACCGTACCGTACGTAATATCATACACGTGCTGTACCATTTCATTTCGGCTGCTGTCTTCCGTAATAAACGTACGCAGCTTCACATCTTTAATTGCAATTTTTTCCTGCCTGATCTTACGTGTGATCATTTCGTTCAGCTTCTCTTCATCAAAATCTTTACCCCAGCTCATGATGCGTTGCACTTTGATCTGGTTGAGATATTCTTCCATCCCTTTCACCAAACCATAAAATGCAACTTCAGCTGTATTGGGAATATAAGAGAATATGGTATTCTTCAAATCATAATCAATATGTTCAAGAATACGCTTGCTGAGTTTATGACCAAGTGTGATACGTTCACGATAAATTTTTTCATCGCTGCCACGACTGAAATAAATACGTTCAAACGAACAAGCCCTGCGTTCTTTAGGTTCGAGTATCTGTTCAATATGATATTGCCCGTTCGGCTCAACAATCAAAGCCTGCCCCGGCATCAGTTCCAGCACTTCATTTTCACCCACATTAAATGTGGTGCGTATAGCTGCACGTTCACTTGCTGCAACAATCACTTCGTTATCTACATAATAATAAGCAGGGCGAATACCGTGAGCATCACGCATTACAAAACTTGCACCATTACCCGTCATACCGCCAATAGTATAACCACCATCAAACAACGGTGTTGCTTTTTTCAACACATTGCATAAAGATGGGCTGTTGGGATTGAGCTCATCTTCTTTTACGAGAAAATGATGCACCACTTCCATCATGGCCGCCAGATCACTCTGTTTCTGAAACTCACCCGGATCAATATTCACCAACCCGAAAAGTTCATCTGTATTAACCAGGTTGAAATTTCCGGCCAGTGCCAGGTTGCGGGCGGGATTAGTATTGCGTTTGATAAATGGATGGCAAAACTCAACATTGTTTTTACCCTGTGTGCCATAACGCAAGTGGCCCAACATCAACTCACCAAGAAATGGAAGGTGGCCCTTCATTAACCCGGCGTGTTGTTTAATATCGGGTTGATACTTTTCCAATTCAGCTATTTCCTGCCCCACTTTAAAAAACAGATCGGCAATAGGCTGATTGGCACTGCTTCTTAACCGATGGAGAAAAGGATAACCCGGTTCCACATCAAGTTTAACAGCAGCAATACCGGCACCATCCTGTCCACGGTTGTGTTGTTTTTCCATGAGCAGGTACAGCTTGTTAAGGCCATACAGCACGGAGCCATATTGTTTCTGGTAATGAGAGAAGGGTTTGCGTAAACGAATGAAGGCCAGGCCGCATTCGTGTTTTATTTCGTCGCTCATGATTGTTGTGAGAAGTCGACCTCGGTTTTCCCCTTGGCCGATGAAGGCGCAAAGGTAAGAATCAATGCCAACATTACTGCATTAATTAAGAACTGATTCGGGATGAAGACTCTGTGCCAGCCATAAAAATTCCCGGATAAATACATCAATGTTTTTCTGATAGGCTTCATCAAGCAGGTTTCCGTCTTCGTCGAATTTCTTATCTACATTCCCAACCACCAGCATATGAGGGCTGGCAATGCCGAATAAAGCATTGATCAGCAACTGCATTTGCTGTGTTGCACGAATGCCGCCCATTATTCCGGTACTGGCTGTAACAATGCCAAACGCTTTATGACTTTGCTTTGGATAATGGTCCAATAAATTTTTCATCACCGGTGTGTAACTGCCATTGTATTCCGGAGTTACCAAAATAAAAGCGTGCGCATCGAACATTCGTTTGCTTAATGGTTTAAACTCTTCCGGTGTTGCATCAACAGAAACAAATATATGTTGAAGCAAGGGCAGATCCCATTCTCTTGAATCAATAATATTTACCGTGTGCGCTGTTTTTTCAGTCAGCAGTTTTTGGAGAAACAAAGCAACACGATGTGTTACGCTGTTTTCTCTTGGACTGCCTGATATTATTTCGATGTTCATTTTAATAATTGATTGATGATGCAACGAGCATCTGCCAATTCAGTCTGGCCTGCTTCCATAAAAAACAAAAATACTTCTATTCACAGGATTTAAGTAATACTTGCCCCGATCGCTGCCCGTTGATTAATTCAATTGCCCGAATTTACCTGCATTATAATCATCAATTGCTTCCATAATTTCCTGTTGTGTATTCATTACAAAAGGACCATACGTTGCAATGGGTTCTGTAATCGGTTCACCACTTAATAATAGCAAGTGCGTTTCATTGTTTGTTTGAATGTGTATCTTCTCGCCACTATTATCAAATATCAGCATTTCACCTTCTCGTGCTGTTTTATCATCGTTGATGAGAACGGTTCCTTTCAATACAAGTAAAGTTGTATGATCGCCATCAACCACATTCAGATCAAAAGATGCATCTGCTTTTACATGCGCATCAAAAATATTAATGCGGGTGAATGTATTGGCCGGACCTTTCACGCCGTTCATTTCACCGGCAATGATGCGGATCTTTCCTTTGTCATCTGTTAATTGTATTTCAGGAATATCATTTGAACGGATATCCTGGTAAGCAGGTGGGGTTGATTTATCTTTTGCAGGCAGGTTCACCCAAAGTTGAGCTCCATGCAATAAGCCACCTTTCTTACTGAATTCTTCTTCATGAAATTCTTTATGCAAAATACCTGCGCCAGCCGTCATCCATTGCACATCACCAGCAAATAATTTGCCTTTACCACCACTGCTGTCTTCATGTGCCAAAGCACCATCCCATAAAATACTTACAGTTTCAAAACCTTTATGCGGATGTACATCTACTCCACGGGGATGATCAGTAGGTAAGTAAGTTGTCGGTTCAATATAATCAAGCATCAGGAAAGGGCTCATGTCTTTCCACATTGCCGACGAAATAAATGTTCTCACCTTAAAACCATCTCCCACCATATGAGGAGGAGCCGCTTTCCTGATATACTTGATCTGTTTCATTTTTACGATTGCTTTTCAAAAACAGGGTTGTACCCGCTTTCTTTATTGTTTTACAAACTGAACATGAAACTGAAGTTTCACCTCATCACTTACTACTACACCACCTGCTTCAGTTACTGCATCCCAGCCTAATCCAAATTCTTTACGTTTGATCTTTCCTTCTGCTTCAAAACCCACTTTGGTTTGTCCCCATGGGTCAACTACTACGCCATTGTAATCTGCTTTCAGTTCAATTGGTTTTGTAACATCACGTATTGTTAAGTCGCCTTTCAATACCAAACCATCATTTGTTTTATTAACGGAAGTAGAAACAAATTTTAACTGTGGGTATTTTTCTGCAGCAAAGAAATCATCACTTTTTAAGTGTGCATCACGTTGTTCGCTGCGTGTATCAACACTGTTGATGTCTGCAGTGAAGGTTACAACCGCATCGCTGAAATCGTCTGCTTCGCCTGTTAAGGTTGCATCAAACGTTTTAAATTGTCCTGTTACTGTAGTGATCATAAGGTGTTTTACTTTGAAGATAATGTCGCTGTGCGATGCATCAATTTTGTACGTTGCCATTTTGTTTGTGTTTAGATTTTTGTTTTTATAAATTGTTGATTTAGACTTTTAGTTGAGCATGGGTACTTCCATCAGCAATAATCTTGCATCAGAATCTGCTGTAATGTTGAGTGTATCTGTTTCGCTGATGCCAAGACCATCACGTTTGTTGAGCGCTTCGCCATTGATGGTTACATCGCCTTCAAGTACAAAAGCATACACTCCGCTGTTTGTTCCTTTGAGTTTATACTCTTTGGTAATTCCTTTTTCGAGGTTACCGAGACTGAACCATGCATCCTGGTGAATCCAAACACCTTCATCATCTGCATTCGGACTAAGCACCTGCAACAGATTATTTTTCATTTTACTTTCATCCAAAGTGATCTGTCCGTAACGGGGCTGCACATTTTTCTTATTCGGGAAGACCCATATCTGTAAAAATTTTACTTCTTTGTCCTTGTTGGCATTCATTTCACTATGAGATATTCCTGTGCCTGCACTCATCACCTGGATATCGCCTTGTTTAATGATGGCTTCATTACCCATACTGTCTTTATGTTTCAGATCACCACTCAACGGAATGGAAATAATTTCCATGTTATCGTGTGGGTGTGTGCCAAAGCCCATACCTGCTGCGACTGAATCATCATTCAGAACACGCAATGCACCGAAGTGTATCCGCTCAGGGTTATAATAACCTGCAAAGCTGAAACTGTGGTAACTGTTGAGCCAGCCGTGGTTGGCGTGGCCTCTTGTTGCTGCTTTATGTAATACTGCTTTCATAACTACTCCTTTGTTACATGTACATACATGTATTTGTTTAAAAAAAATCAACTTTCTTTTGCCCTGATCTGCTCAAGCAGATCGTTGAGCTGTGCGGCTGAAGCATCATTCATCTGGATCATTTCTTCAAACAGGCTGTTGATCCGTTGTGTGCTCAATTCCAAAATATTCAGTCCGGCTCCGGTGAGCGACATTACGGTATGACGTTTATCGTTCAAATCAGTTGTCCGCTTCACCAGCTTCTTCAGCACCAAACGATCAATGATCCTTGGAACATTGGAGCTTTTTTCGATCATCCGGCCGGCTATATCCTTCACACACATATCATCTGGGGACTTACCTTTTAAGATCCGGAGTACATTGTACTGCTCATGTGTTAAGCCAAAATTTTTTAATTCCCTGCTCATCAATGTCTTTAACCACCAGGCGGTGTACAGGATATTGAGGCCTGCCTTGTGGGTTTCGTCTTTAAAATTCACACTTTGTATGGCTTGTTCCAATTTCACTATGCAAATGTATGTACATACATGCAATTTCCAAAACAAAAAGGCAATTGAGTTTATTCAATTGCCTTTTTTCACAATTTCTTTAGTTTTTTACGGTGTTGCCAAGGATTGCTTTGATGGGTGCACAATCCTTGTATTCGTCTTCGATCTGCACATAAAATGTATTGGAATTCTTAATGAACCATTTTTGCAGTTCCTTTTCTTTCTTTTCTTCCAATGCACGACCGGCAATTTTGCTGTAGTCATTTTCGATGTTCTCTCTATGTGGAGCTGTACGGCTAACGAGGTAAATCAATCGAACACCTTTCTTACCCTGCGGATCAGTGAAAGCTGTTGGTTGTGCAAACTCACCTGGCTTTAATTTTTCCAATAATGGAACCATTTCTTTGTCCAGGTCATCAATGTAAATAATTGATGTGCCATCTTTTCCACGCATCATGCCTGCGGTAAACTTTGAATTTTCTTCATCAGAATACTTGCTAACCGCTTCACCAAACTTCAAAGTTCCTGCAATAAGTTTAGAACGAACTGTGTCAAGCTTATTGATCGCATCTTTAATATCCGGCTCATTAATGCGGGGTATTTTCAGAATATGTCTTACAGTTACTTCTTCGCCATTTTTTGATAAGCATTGAATGATGTGGTAACCGAATTTCGATTTAATAACTCTTGATACCTGTCCTTCTTTTAAACTCATAGCCGTATTAAAGAAAGTGGGATCCCACTGATTATCGTTTCTGTTCAACACATACAATCCGGCGTTTTCTTTTGCAGCAGGATCTTCGCTGTATTGCGATGCAAGAAATTCCATTTTCTTTGAACCACTTTCAACCTGGCGCTTGAATTCTTTTAATTCTTCCTGTGCATACTCTTCCATTTCACGACCGGCTTTTGGATATACCACGATCTCACCGATCTCTAATTCTGTTTCGTAAAATGCAAGACTGTCTTTTGGTATTTTATTGAAGTATGCCCTTACTTCTGTTGGTGTGATCTTTACGTTTTCAACGATCTTGCCACGCATAGCAGTAGCAAGCTTGCTTTCTTTGATGGGTTCACGCATTTCTTCACGGAACTGGTAAATGGTTTTACCGGTGATCTGTTCAATCACTTCTTTTGAACCATATTGCTGAATAAAATAACGGATACGATTGTCAACATCTGCTTCTATCTCTTCATCGCTCACAGGAAGTGAATCTTTTTCTGCCTGGATAGCCAGCATTTTATTAACAATGAGCTGTTGCATCAGGTAACAAGATGCATCGGGAGGCAATTCATAATCTTTGCTTTTCGCATCGTTGATCTGGTTGTCGATATCCGACTTCAACATGATACGATCACCAACAACACCAATAATTTTATCGGCTACAATTTTCTTTGTTTGCGCCTGCACAAACAAAACAGCCAATAACGCAACTACAGTAAATATTTTTTTCATGTGTTCATTTTATTTTTTCTGGCCACATAGTATCTCATAAAAAATTATCGTCGCTTCCTGCTTAAAATTAGCTTGATAATTTTTTATGAGATTTCATTCTTAAGAGATGAGAGTCAAAAGTAATAGAGATGGCCGTCTTTCCAGCACGGCCATCTTTGTTTTAACATTCTGTTTCTATGCTTTACAGCTTATAACGTACGTTTCACTTCTTCTTCTTCAAAGGCAACAATGGTATCGCCTACGTTCAGATCTGCGAAGTTTTTGATTGTTAAACCACATTCCATATTCGATGCTACTTCTTTTGCATCGTCTTTGAAACGTTTCAAGCTGCCCAGTTCTGCAAAACCACCTTCTGTACGTGGGTATACCAATACACCATCACGGAACAAACGGATCTTCGCATCACGCTTCATTTTTCCTTCCAGCACATAACAACCGGCAACAGTTGCTTTATCAAATTTGTACACTTCACGTATTTCAACTGTAGCAACTTCTTTCTCTGTGATCTTCGGTTCTAACAAACCTTCCATCGCACTCTTCACTTCTTCAATAGCATTGTAGATGATGGAGTAGTTCTTGATCTCTACACCTTCCTGGTCTGCTAATCTTGAAGCCTGTAATGAAGGACGAACGTTAAAGCCGATCAGGATCGCATCAGATGCACTTGCTAACGTAACATCAGCTTCAGAGATCTGACCAACTGCCTTATGAACTACGTTCACAGCAATTTCTTCCGTTGACAATTTCTGCAATGAATCGGTTAAGGCTTCTACTGAACCATCCACGTCACCTTTGATGATGAGGTTGAGTTCTTTAAAGTTACCCAGTGCCAAACGACGACCAATTTCATCGAGTGTAATATGTTTCTTGGTCCTGATACCTTGTTCACGCAGGATCTGTGCACGACGGCCGGCAATTTCTTTTGCATCAGCTTCGTCTTCATACACTTTAAATTTCTCACCTGCCTGTGGCGCACCATTCAAACCAAGGATCTGAACCGGTGTTGACGGACCTGCTTTTTCAATACGCTGATTACGTTCGTTGAACATGGCTTTGATACGTCCGTAGTACTGACCAGATACAATCAGATCACCTTGTTTAAGCGTTCCGTTCTGTACCAGGATAGTTGCAACGTAACCACGTCCTTTATCCAACGATGCTTCTATGATTGAACCTGTACCTTCCTTATCAGGATTGGCTTTCAGTTCAAGCAATTCAGCTTCCAGCAATATTTTTTCGAGAAGCTTATCTACATTCAATCCTTTCTTGGCAGAGAGTTCCTGGCTTTGGAATTTACCGCCCCACTCTTCCACAAGGATATTCATTTGTGATAACTGCTCGTATATCTTTTGCGGATTAGCTCCGTCTTTATCAATCTTGTTCACTGCAAAGATCATTGGCACACCCGCTGCCTGCGCATGACTGATGGCCTCTTTTGTTTGCGGCATCACCGCATCATCCGCAGCAACAACAATCACTGCAACATCCGTAACCTTGGCACCACGGGCACGCATAGCCGTAAACGCTTCGTGACCCGGTGTATCGAGGAAGGTGATCTTTTTACCTGCAGCATTGGTTACTTCATAAGCACCAATATGTTGGGTAATACCTCCGGCCTCGCCTGATACTACGTTTGCATTACGGATATAATCGAGTAATGATGTTTTACCATGATCAACGTGACCCATGATAGTAACAATCGGCGCACGTGGCTGCAGGCTGTCAGCATCATCTTCATCATCTTCTTCCTCCATTTCTGCCTGCTTCTCCATATCAATGAACTCTACTTCAAAGCCGAATTCACCTGCCACCAATTCAATCAATTCCGCATCAAGACGTTGGTTGATGGAAACCATCATACCAAGACT
>JAKFDY010000495.1:0-7790 GCA_036675885.1 Lacibacter sp.
AGCTCTTCGGCAGTAAAATTTTTATCCTGTCTGAATAAAGCCCAGGCGCCCTTGTATTCATTTACCATTAGCACCTGCCGTTCAATTATGTCTTTCACCCGGTTATAATAAGCAAGGGCGGCTTTTACTTTCCATAATTCCTGAAAATGGTCATCATACAGCTTTCGCTGCTTTTCCACCCAATCTTTAATCTCATTCAGCTTTAGCTGGCTCATGTTATTCTCCAGCGTCTTTTGGGCATTTTGCAGCCAGATGGTTTTGTTCTGCAACCGCTGCATCTGAAGGTCAATTGCTTTTATTACTTTTTTTACTGCCGCTTTGATAATGTCTGCAATGGGAACCTGAGCCCTGGTTTCCTGTATTGGCAAAAACATACAACACATACTCAATCCCACAACTGCCAATATTTTTTTCATACACTGTTATTTTATTTTATTAAACTTATTAGTTCCATCAAATAGAACTTTTTCTTTCATATCAAAAGAATAATGCTCTAAAGTTTCTGCCTCTTCCAGCAACTTTGTTTCGGTATTATAAATGCCTGATGTTTCTTTCACTTTATATTCAGGAACATTGGCTTCGCCTTCTACCTGCCTGATATAACGCCAGCGGTTTTGAATTTTGAATTCTTTTGCTGCAGGGTTTTGGATGGAAATAACCAGGGTGTCAAATTCCTTCCCAAACTCGTTTTGCCCGGTTCTAACATAAGTGCCAGGTATAAATTCTATAATTTCATCATTGCTGCTGATACTGCAGCCGGAGATAATTGCTGTTGCTAAAAGGATAAGCAATGTCGTTTTCATACTATCAGTTTTTGGAGTGAATAATCTCATCGGCTAAAGCCTTAATCCCTTTTTCAATATCCCCTCCAAACTTTGCAGCATAAGCCTGTACTTTCACTTTTTCCTTCTCCTCTGTTGTATAAGCCAGGTACTCTTCCGGCGATACTTCTGTACGATAAACTTTGCTCAACACCCCACCAAGAGAAATAAAGACCTCTTTATATTTTTTTGTTGGGTCATTGGACTTGTTGATTGACAAAACCAATGCCTTTTCTTTTTCCGTTAGTCCAAGTAATTCCTGTATCTGGTCGAATTTGTTTTGATACTTACTTTGGTCTAATAATATCTTACAATCGCTGTTGTTAATAATTGCCTGTTTTACCACTGGAGATGAAATAATGTCTTCCACTTCCTGAGTAACCACAATGGCTTCACCAAAAAACTTTCTTACAGTCTTAAAAAGATACTTTATGTATTCAGCCATGCCCTCTTTAGCGATTGCTTTCCATGCTTCTTCAATCAGGATCATTTTACGAACTCCTTTCAGTTTTCTCATTTTGGAAATAAAAACTTCCATAATAATGATGGTTACAACTGGGAACAGAATTGGATGATCTTTGATATTATCCAGTTCAAATACAATAAACCGTTGCTGTAGTAAATCCAGGTTTTCCTTTGCGTTTAACAGATAATCAAATTCACCACCTTTATAATATGGCCGTAACACATACAGAAAGTTAGATACATCAAAATCTTTATCCTTCACATTGTCACCCTTCAGCACATTTACAAACTCATCTTTCAGAAAATCATAGAAACTGTCAAAGCAGGGAAAGATGCTTTTATCATTTTCAACTTTCTCAAAATATAATTGCAGTGCATTTGACAGCGCCACATATTCACTTCGATTAAAAGTTTCGTTATCTTTTTTCCATAGTGCCAGCAAAAGTGTCTTGATACTTTCTTTTTTCTCTGTATCCAGTATATCTCCTTCACCTATGTAAAAAGGGTTAAACTTAATTGGTTTGGTTTCAGAATAGGTGAAGTAATAGCCTTTCACCATATCGCATAGTCCCTTGTAACTATGACCGACATCCACAAGCACAATATGTGTGCCTTTTTCATAGTAACTCCTTACCATGTGGTTGGTAAAGAAAGATTTTCCGCTGCCGGATGGCCCCAAAATGAATTTGTTCCTGTTGGTGCAAATGCCTTTATCCATTGGTTCGTCCGAAATATCCACATGTAAGGGCTTACCTGTAAGCCGGTCTCCAAGGCGAATGCCTACTGGACTTAAAGATGACCGGTAGTTGGTTTCCAGGTTAAAAAAACAGCAAGCCTGTGGACTAAACGTATCGAAAGTGTCATTCATGGGAAAGCCCGCAGCGTTGCCAGGAATGCCTGCCCAAAAGATTTGTGCTGAGCCCTCGGTTTCTATTTTGGGTGTAGCATCCATTTGCGTAAGCGCCGATGAACAGAGATTACGGATATTTTTTAAGTCATCCCTGTTATCTGCCCATGCCAGAATATTAAAATGAGCTTTAACCGGAAGCCGTTGTTCACCAATGGCTTCATTCAGAAAATCGTCCGTGGCCTGTTTGCTTATAGCATTTTCCCTGCTGTACGCAGAAAGTGATTGAAGTCGCAGTCTTTTACTTTCCAGCTTCTGCATTGTTTTCTGTACCTCCTCGATAAACACATATTGGTTGTAGATATGATTGCAGGAAAGTAACTGGCCAATTGGCGATGCAAAACCCACGCTGAATTTTGTTTTATCAGTAGAGTATTTATCATAGTTTATGCGTGAGCCACATAAAGCTGGAACAAACTCCGCATCAGCCATTGTAAAAAGCTGGCAATGGTTTTCACCGATCTTCCATTCTGGTTTAAATTCTATATCCCTTAGAATGACAGAATCGTTGCCAAGATTAAGATAGTGGAGAATGAAATCAGCCAGCAACTCATTCGGCATTATTTTCATTGTTACAAAACCACTGTCTGATAATATCTTTTGAAACTGACCCACATGATTCATGAAATCATGAAAATGTTTTGGCTGCAACGTTTCTTCCGGTACAATTGTTCTGCGGAGCAGGCTGCTAAAAATGGAAGAACCTAATTTTCGATGCACTGGTTTTTTTGTAAGCATGATATAACAACGATGGTCTAAATAAGGCCGTTCATTAAAGAACCGGTCACTGCTTCTGGTAAGAAAGCTGGTATCATCCTGCACAAACGATGGACTGTATTTTGCCTCTGTAAACCAATCCTGCTTATGCAGCACACTGTTTACAGGTAGCACTTTAATTGCCTTTATCCAGGCATGATGAAAGGCTTCATATTCATCATTGCTCATTGTAAACAATTCCGGTAACTGCACCTCAAAGCAAACTGTTATATCTCCCATTTTGGAGAGGATGGCATTATTTTCAATAGCATAAACTGGTAGTATCTCATTCAGGTTTTTCATTTAATAATAATTTTTTCAATTTCACTTTTGAATAGCTCTTTATCACATCCGGCACTGAGCGACGGGCAATCTTTTTCATCATACCATGTTCGCCGTAAGTCCGGCTTAGCTTATAGATACGCATAAATAAAGCGGTAGTAAGCACAGCAATGCACGGCAGACAAAAGAAGATACCCAGGCCGCTGATATAGAGTATTGCAAAAAGTATCAGCAATATCACCAGGCCGCCACCCAGATACCAGATGTACTGGGCCTTGAGCCCTTTGAACTCTATGCTTCTGTTAATTCCTTTGTTGATTTGATAGACGCTGTTAGACATATCTATTTACTTAAGAGGAAGGAGCAAATAGTTTTCCAAAAAACAATTAGTATAAGTAAGTAAGGTAGGACTACGCCTCTCAAATCCTCATCCCCTTTATTTTAGCATCCTCCCCTTTTTTCTTTGGCAGAAGACTCTTATTATTTGTTGGTGTGTTAGATTCCATTTTTACTACTGGTGTTTCGATAGTTACTTCAGCGGTCTCATGCTGTTTCATCTGATTCTCCTGTATCTTCAGCGTAATCTCCCTTTCTAATCTTGATACATCTTTTTTTAACTGAGCCAGCTCCTCATCTTTCTCAAAAGGCTTTGACACTAATTTTTCCAGCATGGGTATATTTTGTGCCAGCTCATTAGAAGTCTTTTGATATTTTTCTTTGAGTGCTTCCACTCTGTCTATAGCGTTGAGAAAATATCGGGCGGCCAGTTTGGGATTATCAATATTGATGTGCCCTTGGTTCCAGGAATATTTGATGCCGGTTTGTTTACTCTCAGCATAAAACACATTACTGTATTTATATTCAAATAAGCCTTTGTCTTCGTAAGTTTCTCTCTGGCGGCGGATGTATAAATCAAAGAGATACAATTCACCAATCTGTTTGTTATCATCTTCACCAATACCAGGGTTCCATGCTTTGTAAAGACGAATTAAATGATTTCCTATTGTTTCTGCATCAGCCGTATTCAACCCTTCAATCTGTAAAGGATTATGTTTTATTCCATCCGTATCATACTGCAACTGGCTTTTGTAATGTTTTTCATCAATACTCAGCTTTTCCAGTGTTTGAACTGTTTTAACTTTTTCTTCCTTCAGGTTTTCTAATTTAAACCTTGACCTGAATATTTCTTTATGGTGTGCATTGCGTAAACTCTCCAATACCGCAATCTTCTTTTCCATCTTCGATTTCTCCAGAAGTGTTGTATCACCTGATAATATGGCGATGTATTCTGAAAAGTTCATTCCACTCTTTTCATCAATACTTCCTTCATCAATTGTTCTCACATTCAGCTCGCAGTTCTTCATCTGGCTGATGAAGGTTTGCTTATTCTTCAAAAGATTGAATTTATAGTTGTCGAGAGATTGTTCAACTGCATAAATAAAATTCTTCACCTTATTATTGTAAAACTCTTTGGCAATAATATTCCCCTGTCTTGCCCCCCGGCCATCTCTTTGCTTCAGTTCAGAAGGTTTCCAGGGAATATCCAAATGGTGCATGGCAACTACCTTCGCCTGCACATTTAAACCAGTGCCTGCCTTCTCCGTGCTGCCTAACATAATCCTTATTTCACCTTTATTCATTTTACGGAATAATTCCGGTTTTTGCTTATCTGTCCAGTCATGTATGAACGTGATATGATTGGCAGGAATATTAAAATCTCTGATTAGCTTTTCTTTCAGTGCATCATAAATATTAAACTCATCAGGCTTTGGTGTGCCAATATCACAGAAGATAATTTGAGTGCCTTTATGCTCTTTGCTCTGTTCGTAAATCTCAGCTGCTTTCCTTGCACAAACATTTACTTTATTATTGGGATGGTCGCTATACCTATCATCAATCAATCTCATATCAGCTGCCATTTTCTTGGCGTAATTCGTAGCAATGAGCATACGGCCCTTATCTTCTTCATCAGTTAATCTTGGCCTTCCGATTAATTGCCCATCGCCTGTTTTGGCAAACTGCATTAACTTCTTAGTGAATTCCTGTTGCTCAGGTGTGGGTGGAATATTGATTAGTTGCTCATCTATCTCCGGCTTATCCAGGTTGATATGCTTTGCTGTTTTGTAATCAGTTATTTCATTATAAAACAATGCCAGTTCGGGAACTTTTATAAAATGGCGGAACCTTTCTTTCGCAATAATTTCATTGGTAACTGAAAATTCAAAGTCAGTTGTTTTCTTAGCAAACACTGCTGCCCAGGCGTCAAAGTTTTCAATTCGCTGCCTTTCCATTTCTTTGGGTCGCAGGTATTTAAACAGCAAGTACATTTCAGTAAGGCTGTTACTGATAGGTGTGCCGGAAAGAAATGTAACACACAGGTCGCTGTTAAATCTTGTTTGCAGTTCCCGAACAGCAAACAACATATTCAGTGCTTTCTGGCTTCCTTCTTTATTTCCCAGGCCAGCAACTCTATCATGTCGTGTAGTGTAGGTAAGATTTTTATACTTGTGGGCTTCATCTACAAACAAATGGTCTACTCCGAGTTCCCGGAAGTTGATACCTGCATCTTTCTTTTCATCGATACTTTTTCTTAACTCCTGCAGTTTTACAGCAAGATTTGTTTTTCGTATCTCCAGTCCTTTCAACATACGGCGGGAAATTTCACCACCCATTTCTTTCAGGGTATGCAAATCTCTTTCTACATTATCCAGTTCTGTCTCAAAAATCTGTTTTTGTATTTCATGGCTTTGGGGAATTTTTCCAAATTGGTCATGAGTGAGAATAATGCAATCCCAATTGTTATTTTTTATTTCATGAAATAGCCGCAGCCTTTTAGCAGGAGTAAAATCATTTTCGTCCGGTGCCAGTATCCTTGCATTGGGATATGCTTTACGATAGGTTTCTGCAATCTGGCGCACATTAGCTTTAAGTGCAAGTATCATTGGCTTGTTTACAATCTTCAGCCGTTTCATTTCATGTGAAGCAACCACCATAGTCAATGTCTTTCCCAAGCCCACTTCATGGTCAATTAATGCACCACGATTTTGCACAATACGCCAAACGGAATTTTTTTGTGAACTATACAAATCATCAATACTTAACCTTCTCTTGTCAAGACCTGGAAATTGCAAATGGCTTCCATCATATTCTCTCAACACATAACAATTGAATGTATCGTTATACAGCGTCTCTAATTCTTTTTTTTCATCTGCTGGTAACTCTTTTAACCACTCAATAAAGCCATTGCGGATAGATTCTATTTTCTGGTGTGCCAACTGAATGGCTTCATTATCCGGTACCCGGATTGTTTTATCACCCAAATCAACTTCGTAAGTGTAGAAGGGTGTAGTATTTTCCAACGCATGTTCTAATAGCAAAGCTCCATAAGTAGTTTTACCACCCTTGGTAGTTACTGCATACTCCTGGTTGGTTTTTGCATTGCTGCTGATGGGTTTTACTTTAAAAGAATCAACAGAAGGGAAATAACTGACATCGGTTAGCATTTCAAAAAGATGAGAAGCATAACGATTGTAGTAATCATTCGGTATCCAGCGTTCTCCGAGATTAAAGTCCAGTAATTCAAAAGGTATTATTTCGGGCTGTACCTTTTGTAAAGCGGTAAGGCTTTTCAGCAATTGCAGATTGTCTGGATTCTTCTCTGCTGCTTCAAATGCAACCCTTAATTTATTCACGACATTGCCGCTTAAAAGCTGGTCTGCAGTTTCCCATTCATTGTTAGTCGGATTAATGTAAATATGGCTACCCAAAGCGGCGATGGTTTCAGGTTCCGAACTGTCCGTGGCCGCCGAAATAAACTCTATATCCACCTTGCCTTTATCATTCAAACTTTTCGCCAGGGCTTCTAAAGGATTGTCGGTTGTATAAACTTCCTGTTTCGGTAATAATGATTGTGTGAGAATATCAGCCTTTACAAATTGTTCGCCGTCTTTTCTTTCGAGAGAAGAAAGCATGGTTAATCCAAATCCTTCATCCTTTAGAATGCGTTGCCTGTTGGCAGGTGAATTCAAAAGACCAAAGCCTTTAATCAATGCTTCATAAGCTTCATTCAAATCTTTCCTCGTATTCTCATCTGCAGCAGTTCCTGTATTTTCTTTTTCGGAAAGTGCCAGGTACATATCTCTTATGGTGCTGTATTGTTGATAAAACCCCAGATCTTTTTTATCATGCAGGCTGGGCATAAAGACCGGCTTATCATCATCCGATGCCGTGTAGGAAACAAAGCCAACACGGTTGTTATGTACAATCAGCGTTCCTTCTTTATAAAAAGGATTAATGTCATGTAATGTATCAAGCTTATCATTGTCACTCAATGAAACATGAAACACTGTCTCACCATCATTGTAAAACTGTTGGTCATATTTTTTGAGTGTATTGGTTAAGCCTGTCAATTCATGTTGGAGTAGGCCAGCATTCATCCAGTTAGCTGAAAACTGTAATTCTTCTGCATTGGAGTAAAGCTTATAGACATATTGTTTGAATGCAGTTGATTTGGCCGTCATCAAAACAAATAATTCGTGTTCCGGCTTATCTGCTGTACG
>JAKFDY010000496.1:0-2913 GCA_036675885.1 Lacibacter sp.
TATGTTGAGTTATATGCTGGCAACGGTGTTATTAATTGCCGCCGTAAAACTATTGGTAACCTGAGTTGGTTTATTTTTGCTGCTTAATACAACAATGATGCGTGTGGAGATTCTGTTTTTTGGAAAGCTGGTTGACGTTGCAGGTGCTTCGCTTGTGATGAACGATGTAACATCGACTGATGAACTGTTGCAGCAACTGCGTCTGCAATTTCCTGCACTTGCTGCTGAAAAATTTATTGTAGCTGTTGATAAGAAAACAATCTCAACAAATACTTCTTTAACTGATAATTGTACTGTTGCTTTATTACCACCATTTTCCGGCGGATAAATATGAACAACGATCAACTATATGAACGTTACCAGCGTCAACTGGTCCTGAAAGGATTTGGTGCAGAAGCGCAGCAAAAATTATTATCGGCATCTGTATTGGTGATCGGTGCAGGAGGGTTGGGTTGTCCTGTGCTGCAATATCTTACTGCGGCAGGTATTGGCAGTATTGGTATTGTGGATGATGATGTGGTAGCACTTTCGAATCTCCATCGACAAGTGTTGTATAATGTGCAAATGATCGGCAGACCAAAAGCAGATTGTGCTGTTGAAGTATTGCAGCAACTGAATCAGCAGGTAAAGTTTACTGTTTACAATGAACGGTTAACAAATAAGAATGCAGTAGCTATTTTTTCTGCATTTGATGTGATTGTTGATGGCTCAGATAATTTTGCTACACGTTATCTAGTCAACGATGCCTGTGTGTTACTGAACAAGGCAATGGTGTATGGTGCTATTTCCCAATACGAAGGGCAGGTGGCTGTGTTTAATGTGCAACAGAATAATGAACGTTCTGCTAATTACCGTGACCTGTTTCCGCATCCGCCAAAAGAAGGAGAAGTGTTGAACTGTGCAGAAGCAGGTGTATTGGGTGTTTTACCCGGTATCATCGGCAGTATGATGGCGAATGAAACCATTAAACTCATTACTGGAACGGGTATGTTGCTTGCAAACAAACTTTTCACCTATAACACACTCAACAATCAAACCTATGAATTTGAATTGAGCAGGCGAATAGAAACAGCGTCGCTTATTCCTCCAACTGCAGAAGCATTGCAGCAAACCGATTATGAATGGTTGTGCAGTTCAACCGCAAATATTGTTAATGAGATTGACAGCAAAGAATTCAACAGCATTGTTGCAGAAGGCAAAGCAGCCATTGTTGATGTGAGGGAGAAAGATGAACTGCCTGTTGTAACAGAGTTCAGTCACATGCAGATTCCGTTGAATAGTTTACAGCAACATACAGCCTGGTTAACAGAAGATACGATTGTCGTGTTTTGTTTATCAGGAAAGCGAAGTGCACAGGCCGCAAAGCAATTGAATGAACAATTCGGCACATCGAAAAAGATCTATAGTTTAAAAGGCGGCATTCAGCAATGGATGCAGCAGCAAAAACAAACCATTTAATGGAACGTAAACCGAAAAATATATTTATGCAAGGTGCTATTGCTGCAACGTTTATTGCAGACAGCATTGCGAAACATAGTTCAAAAACGAATATCGGCGGACATAGTATTTTCTTGGGACAGGTGAGGGCTGATGTGATCGATGACAAGAAAGTAGCAGCGATAGATTATACAACATATGAAGAGCTGGCATTGGAAAAAATGCATGTCATCCGTGAAGAAACGTTTGCCAAGTATGAACTCACCTGTATACATGTGTATCATAGTTTGGGTAAAGTGGCAGCAGGCGAAATTTGTTTGTTTGTGTTTACTTCTTCCGCACATCGCCGTGCTGCGATTGATGCCTGCAATGAAGTAGTGGAACGCATCAAAACAGAATTGCCTGTTTGGGGAAAGGAATTATTTGAAGACGAAACGCATCAATGGAAAGTAAATAAATAGAAATGGTTAACATCACACATAAATCAAATAGTTTAAGGCAGGCGATAGCAACAGCAATGCTCACTGTTTCAAAACCGGAAACAATTGAAGCAATTCAAAACAAAACCGTTCCTAAAGGCGATGTGTTTGAATTTTCAAGAGCAGCCGGTTTACTCGCCATCAAAAAAACAAGTGATGTTATTCCCGATTGTCATCCGCTGCCGGTTGAGTTTGCATCCATTAAACATACAATTGATGGGTTGAGTATTCTTATCTCTGTTGAAGTGCATACCATCTATAAAACAGGCGTAGAAGTAGAAGCCATGCATGGGGCGGCCATCACTGCATTAACCATGTACGATATGTTGAAGCCGTTGGATAAAGGTGTTGAAATTTCTTCCATCAAACTGGAAAGTAAGAAAGGTGGTAAAACAGATTTCAAAGATGAGCTGAAAGAAAGCATACGCACTGCAGTGATCGTTTGTTCCGATTCCGTTGCAGCAGGTAAGAAAGAAGACAGCAGCGGCAAAGCCATTCTGCAAAAACTGGAACAGCATCAACTCAAAGCATCTGTATACGAAATCAAACCATGAAAATAGCTAGGTGGTAAGCTCAGGTTTGAGGGTCCATGCAACGGCCAGAATGACAAAGGGAATGGAAACCATTATCGTAATTTGCAAGATTATGAATAACTGACTTTGTGATGCAACTGGGTTTGTTATGATAAATGGTAGAGGTAACGTAATTACAAACCAGATTACAGAAATTAGAACAATTATTTCCAGTTTCTTTTTCTTCTTTGGGTTCACAAAGTAGCTATGATATTGACGTATTAATTTGATTGCAATGATATGAACTATTTAGCAGCGGCTACACCATTCACAACTGCAACCTTTCCAGCCAGCCTCATAAAATGAGATATAAAAAGACGCTTTTTAATTTTAGAGCTTTATACCAAATGTCCAGTGGCGATTTAATACAAAATTCACAGATGACGCAATTCCTATAGATATCAAAGCTGCCAAAATATAGTACA
>JAKFDY010000497.1:0-22850 GCA_036675885.1 Lacibacter sp.
GGAAATCTTAAAAGGTATCAACCTCGATATTAAACCAGGCGAAGTACATGCCATCATGGGACCCAACGGAAGTGGTAAATCAACCTTGGCTTCTGTATTGGCTGGTCGTGCTGATTACGAAGTAACTGGCGGTAGCGTTGAGTTCTTAGGAAAAGATCTGTTAGAACTTTCTCCCGAAGATCGTGCACGTGAAGGTGTGTTCCTTGCATTTCAATACCCGATTGAAATTCCCGGTGTAAGCACTACCAACTTTGTAAAAACAGCAGTGAATGAAATTCGCAAGTATCGTGGTCAGGAACCAATGGATGCAGTTGCTTTCTTAAAGTTGATGAAGGAAAGAATGAAATTGGTGAATATTGATCAGGCTTTGTTAAGCCGTTCATTGAACGAAGGTTTCAGTGGTGGAGAAAAGAAACGTAACGAAATTTTCCAGATGGCGATGCTTGAACCCAAGCTGGCTATTTTGGATGAAACAGATAGTGGTTTGGATATTGACGCCCTCCGAATTGTTGCAGAAGGTGTAAACAAACTCAAATCAAAAGACAACGCTACATTGGTGATTACGCACTACCAGCGCTTGCTTGATTATATCGTTCCCGATTATGTACACATCCTCTACAAAGGACGTATTGTAAAAACAGGAGGTAAAGAATTAGCACTTGAACTGGAAGAAAAAGGATACGATTTCATTAAAGAAGAGGTTGGTGAAGAAATAGAAAGCCCCCTCTAACTCCCCCGAAGGGGAGGACTCCAGAGCACAGCCCTTGCTTGTTTTGGAGTTTGATAAATTTTAGAGATGTTGAAATGTGATGATAAGAGGATAAAAGATGAAATGCTTAATTGCAATTGATAAATAAATAAAACAAAGCCCGGCCTCCCGCCATCCTGAGCGAAGTCGAAGGAAGGAGAGGGATCGAGGGTGAGGTGCATATGTCAGAATTAAAAGAATTAATACAGGATAAGCTCAGCAAAGAATCATTCAGTGGAAATGGTTCATTAAAAGCGTTGAGTCAAAAAGGATTGGAACTGTTCAACGAGCAGGGCATACCTACAGTGAAACACGAAGAGTGGAAGTACACACGTATCAGCGCTGTACTCAACAAAGATTTTTCTTATGCAGAAGGTGCAACAGCAATCACTGCAAAAGATGTGGAAGAGTTTCGTTTGCCCGGTCATGAGGCAGCTAATGAACTGGTATTTGTAAACGGTATTTATCATGCTGAACTTTCCAGCATCCGTTCATCAGTTGATGAATTGGTGATTCTTCCGTTGAGTGAAGCGGTGAAAGGCGAATACAAAACCATTGTTGATAGCAATCTTGGTCATAGTGCCGGGTATCACAAAGATGGTATCAATGCATTGAACAATGCATTTGCTTACCAAGGACTGTTTATTTCTGTAAAGAAAAATAAATCAGTTGAGCATCCTTTGTATTGCTATTACATCAATGATGCAAGAACAGTGAATGTGTTATCGCAACCCCGCACATTGATTCATGTGGCTGTGAACGCAGAAGTGAAGATTGTAGAAGAAGAAGTAACCATCGGTACAAGTGATTCTTTCATCAATAAGATCTCTGAGATTGTTGTTGAAGACAATGCACAGGTGCATTTATATAAAATTCAGAACGAAGACAGTCACAGCAGTTGTGTAAAAACAACGCATGTGCGCCAGCTAGGAGTGAGCAAGGTAAATTCTGTAACCATTACACTCAATGGCGGTGTTATCCGCAACAACCTCAATTTTATTTTGGAAGCGCCGGGTTGCGAAAGCAATATGTACGGTTTGTATTGTGTAAAGGGCAATACGCATGTTGATAATCATACCATTGTTGATAATAAAATGCCTAACAGTTTAAGCAATGAACTGTACAAAGGCATTATTGATGAAAATGCAACGGCTGTATTTAATGGCAAAATATTTGTACGCCAGGATGCACAAAAGACAAACGCTTATCAAAGCAATAAGAATATCTTATTGAGTGATACTGCAACAGTAAACACCAAACCACAGCTGGAAATTTTCGCTGATGATGTAAAGTGTTCACACGGTTGTACCATTGGCCGACTGGATGATGAAGCATTGTTCTACCTGCAATCAAGAGGCATTGGTGAAAAAGCTGCAAAAGCTTTATTGCTGCATGCATTCGCCATTGAAATATTGGAGAAGATTGAACTGGAGCCGATCCGTCGGTATGTAGATCAGATCATTTCTGAGCGTTTGGATTTTGAAATATAAATTATCAGTGGGTGAGCCACCCTTTGGGTGACCCACCAAAATATGAAACATATGTCAACAACAGCTTTACATATCGCATTTGATGTAGATCAGGTAAGAAGGCACTTTCCGATATTGAAGCGTGAGGTTAAAGGAAAGCCCTTGGTTTATTTTGATAATGCAGCCACTACACAGAAGCCTGTTGAGGTGATTGATGCGTTAACAAGTTACTATCAGTATTTCAATGCGAATATTCACCGTGGCATCCATTCATTGGCTGAAGAGGCAACTGCTGCTTACGAAGCAACAAGAGATACGGTGCAACAATTCATTAACGCCAAACAGCGTGAAGAAATTATTTTCACAAGAGGCGTTACCGAAAGTATCAATCTCGTCGCATATACTTGGGCACGTATCAATCTGAAGGCCGGCGATGAGATCATCATCAGCGGCATGGAACATCACAGCAATATTGTTCCATGGCAGTTGATCGCTGAAATGACGGGTGCAACGTTAAAAGTAATTCCTGTTGATGATAACGGCGAATTGATGATGGATGAGTTTCACAAACTGCTGAATGAAAAAGCGAAGCTGGTTTCTGTGGTGCATGCATCCAATTCATTAGGAACCATCAACCCTGTAAAGGAAATCATTGACGCAGCACATAAGGTTGGAGCAATTGTAATGCTCGATGGTGCACAATCAACTGTTCATTTAGATATTGATGTACAGGAACTCGATTGCGATTTCTTCGCCATCAGTTCACACAAAGTATATGGCCCTACAGGTATTGGTGTGTTGTATGGTAAGAGAGCTTTGCTCGAAGCCATGCCTCCTTTCATGGGCGGTGGCGAAATGATCAAAGATGTTACGTTTGAAAAAACAACCTGGAATGAATTGCCTTACAAATTCGAAGCAGGCACACCCAATATTGCGGATACAGTTGCTCTAAAAGCAGCGATTGATTTTGTACAACGTATCGGCAAGAAACAGATCCGTTTACACGAAGAAGAACTCTTGCGATATGCAACGAAAGAATTGCAAAACATTGATGGTATCCGTTTAATTGGCCAGGCGAAGAATAAAGTAAGTGTTGCATCATTTGTGGTGGAAGGCGTTCATCCGCAGGACTTAGGTATTCTGTTGGACAATCAAGGTGTGGCGGTACGTACCGGTCATCATTGCACACAACCATTGATGAACCGCTTTGGTATTCCCGGTACTACAAGAGCAAGTTTTGCGATGTATAATACCAAGGATGAAATTGACGTGATGATTGCAGGTTTGCATAAAGCGATTAAGTTATTAAGATGAGCGACATAAAATCAATAACAGAAATAGAAGAAGAAATAGTTGATGATTTTTCCTTGTTTGATACATGGGATGAAAAGTATGAATACATCATCGACATGGGAAAAAAATTGAAGCCACTGGAAGATGAGCATAAAAAGGACGAGAATAAGATCAAAGGTTGTCAGAGCACTGTATGGATGGTTAGTGAATTGAAAGATGGGAAAGTGTACTACCGTGCAGAAAGTGATGCGGTGATCGTAAAGGGGTTGGTGAGCATGCTCATTCGTGTATTGAGCGGACATGAACCGAAAGAGATCATTGATGCAAAGCTGGATTTTATTGATAAGATCGGCATGAAGCAACACCTGGCACAAACAAGAAGTAACGGTTTGCTGAGCATGGTGAAGCAAATGAAATTAGATGCAACAGTTTATTTAGCACAACAAGCAAGTAAGAACTGATGAGTTTAAATAAAGAAGATATTAAAGAAAAGATCATTGAAAAGCTGCAAACGGTGTTTGATCCCGAGTTGCCTGTGAATATTTATGATCTTGGATTGATCTACAATATTGATGTAAATGATAAGGGATATGCCAACATCACCATGACGTTGACAGCACCGAGTTGTCCCGCAGCACAATCATTACCGGTAGAGGTAGATCAGAAGACAAGAGAAGTGGAAGGTGTAACAGATGTAAACGTCATGATCACCTGGACGCCGAAGTGGGAGAAGAGTATGATGAGCGAAGTGGCAGCACTGGAATTAGGATTTATGTAATGACTTGCTCCTGCTTTCAGGCAGGAGAATAAAAAATAGATTATGGCAATGATTTCATTAGATAGTTTAATGGGCAATGAAGGTCCCAGCTATCCCGAACAAATAGCAGCACCTTACCGTAAGGAATTGGTGGATGCAGGTTTTGAACAAATGATGACAGTGGAAGATGTGGAGAAAGTACTGGCAGGTAATCCCGGAAAAACAATATTGCTTGTATTGAACAGCGTATGCGGATGCAGCGCAAGAGTTAACAGACCCGGTGCTTTACTGAGCTTTTTTAATCATGTTGTGCCCGATGTAAAAGCAACCTTGTTTGCAGGTATGGAGAAAGAAGCAGTTGTGCGTTTCCGTGAGAAATACCTCAACGGTGTTACACCGTCTTCTCCCAATGTGCTGTTGTTGAAAGACGGAAAAGTGTTGTTGCACCTGCAACGTCACCAGATCGAAACAACGGATGCCGGTACAATAGCCGATGCGTTGATCACTGCTTACAATGAACACTGCACAAAGCAATCAACCGAAGCAGAACGTGAAGAGTTAAGAACTTATTTTAAAAATTTATACCAGGTAGATCCATTAGCAACACAAGCATAAACCATCTCACATGAAAATTACTTCATCAGAAGAGTACGGTATCAGGATCCTCATCCGCATTGCATCGGCTAATCCCGTTGAAGGGCTGAGTATTCCGCAGTTGAGTGAAGCAGAAAAGCTTACCGAACCGCATGTGGCAAAGATTTGCCGCACGTTGCGTATGGAAGGATTCATCAACAGTACACCCGGTTACAAAGGTGGTTATGTGTTGGCGAAACCTGCAACGCAGATCATCATCAACGATGTGTTGAAAGCATTGGGTGGTACCTTGTTCGATCAGCAGTTTTGTGATGCACACACAGGTCTTGGCCGTTTGTGCACCAACTCGGTTGATTGCAGCACCCGTTCACTATGGAAAATGATCCAGTACACACTCGATAATCTCCTCAATAAATTAACACTGAAAGATTTGATGGTGAATGAAAAAGAAGTGGAGTTAAAACTGGAGGCGATATTGCAGAGGAACGTGGAAGAGTTGTTGAAATAAGGTATCCAGTTAGAGAGAGTATTATAACCCAATTCTTTCATTTATCAACTTCACTTTTGCTTTTAGTAATAATTTTGCAAACTTCAAACTTTCGCCTTCACTGATGTTTTCATAGTAAAATTTTTTCATAAAGGATTTTTTCAAATCAGGGGAAGATATTTCATAATACTTTTCATGAAAGTTTACATTAAAACCTGATGTAACGATAAAATCAACACTTTCCATTTTTGCTAAACCTTCATGGGTGTATGTAAATGTCATTGAGAATTGCTTTGGTAAGCGGTTCTTGAGAATATTGTTAACAATTGTTTCGAAATCATTTTCAATATTGGCTATCAGGCCATTTCCATATGACTCAATAATAAATGTAATTTTTTTCTTTAAAAAGATAGAATCAAGTGTTGATAATTCCATAAATACAGTTGAAAGAAACGGTAAAATTGATTCTAAACAAGTTTTTTTAAAACTCTCATCTGTTAATACCTTTTCGTTGTCTTTTGATGTTGAAATTTTTCTTTTTAAGAGCTCAATTTCCTTGTCAATGTCGTCTTCATCCTCGATATTTTCTCCTTTTATAGCTCTTAGAAATTTCTCCTGCCATTTAACAGAAATTCCTAAAATATATGCTACAAATGCTTCAATATTCCCTGCGTCAGCTTCATTCAAAGCAATGAGATAGTTTTTTTTGTCTTTGCTTTCAATAACAAGCGGTGCATAGTCATTTTTCAAAAGAATATAATTCATCAATAATCTTGCTGTACGCCCATTACTATCATCAAAGGGGTGGATACGAACAAACTTATAATGAAAAAGGGCTGCTAAGTATGCCGGATGTACTTGCTGTTCTTTTGATTCATTCTCATACCAATCAATTAAATCACTCATTAAGGCAGGTGTTTCTTCGGGTGACGGATAAAAAAACATTTCACCATTTGCCATTAAAACCGAGTTGGGCATTTTTTTATATTGACCTGGTGTTATTAATTTTTGTGTTCTTTTCCCATCTGCTGTAATCGCATCATTATAAAAAGGTTCTACTAAAATTATTTCATTAATCTCCTTGATAAATTTTTGAGTTAATGTAAACTCTGAATCTTCTGCAGCTTCACGAATAATTTTAAGTGCCAAATCGTGAGCTTTCATCTCCTGGAGCTCTCTTATATTATATTTGCCAACTACATCTCCTGACTTTAAAAGAATTTGGGTATGCCCATAAGTTAGGGTATTACCTTCAAGATGGTTTGAGTTGTAATTAAAATCCAGTCGGAATTTCCACCAGAATTTTTGTTCAAAATCAGGATTTACTGGCTGTAAAGCATCGGCTTCTTTTTTTAAAGCATCAATCTGTTGTATCGTGGCAGAAAGGTTCATGCCTAAAATTAAGAAAGCAATTTGGAACTTTCAGGAACTTTATATTTTCCAATCCACAATTTCATTCACCCATTCTTTCTTCTCTGGCGCAGTGATCTTAATATAGTTATCGGTATAACCTTCCATCATACCGTTTTTACTATGCCCTTCAAACAGCACAGGCCTTGTTTCTCCTTCATGTTGCTGGGTAAAGTACTGCATCTTCATGTAAGAAAGATTGCGGAGTGCTTTGTTACGTTCGTAACGGGTGGTCATCGGTACAACAGGTGAGAGTGTTAATGCATGTGTGTTATCACGTTCAGAATAAGTGAAGACATGTAAATACGAAACATTGAGTGAATGCAGGAAATCAAATGTTTCTTTAAACAGCTCTTCTGTTTCACCGGGAAAACCAACAATTACATCCACCCCAATACAGCAATGCGGCATCAGCTCTTTAATAAGTGCGACACGTTCTGCATAGAGTTCACGCTTGTAACGGCGGCGCATCATTCCTAAAATCGTATTGCTTCCACTTTGCAAGGGAATATGAAAATGCGGCATGAACTTTTTGCTCTTGCTTACAAATTCAATGATCTCGTTGGTGAGCAGGTTGGGTTCAATGGAAGAGATGCGGTAACGCTCAATACCTTCCACTTCATCTAACTGTTGAATGAGGCCAAAGAAATTTTCTTCACGGTTATAAATCGAAAGTGAGCCATTGCCTTCGGCACCTTTACCAAAATCGCCAAGGTTCACACCCGTCAACACAATTTCTTTACTACCGCCAGCTGCAATCTCTTTTGCATTGGCAATCACGTTCGCTACATTATCACTTCTGCTTTTACCACGTGCCTGCGGAATGGTGCAGAAGGAACAGGTATAATCGCAACCGTCCTGTACTTTTAAAAATGTACGTGTACGATCGTTGATGGAATAAGAAGCGTTGAATCCGCTTACGTCTTCAATTTCGCAACTGCTGATCTTCGCACTATCGCCCTTCGTCAGTTCTTTAATGTGTGAAACAATATTGAATTTTTCTGCAGCGCCTAACACAAGATCCACGCCGGGGATATCTGCAATTTCTTTTGGCTTCAGTTGTGCATAACAACCGGTGATCACTACTAAACTTTCAGGCGATTTGCGTTGAATACGACGCACCAGCTGTCGGCATTCTTTATCTGCATTATCGGTTACTGAGCAGGTGTTGATCACATACACATCGGCCAGGTCATCAAACTCTTTTTTCTCAAAACCCTCACTCTCCATCTGCCGGCTGAGTGTGGATGTTTCGGAGTAGTTGAGTTTACAACCGAGTGTGTGAAATGCGACTGATTTTGCTGCTGCCATATGCGTTTATTTCTTCGTTCTGCACGGGTTCTGCTCTGCCACAGAAGGGCTGCAAAGGTAAGACCTATAAGGTTTTTCAGCAAACCTTATAGGTCTTACCTTTTCCCTTATTTTTGCTCCCCTTCTTTTCTATGGACAACCGCAATACCAAAACATATTTACTATTTCAGCCGAAACATCTGTTTACCAAGCGACCGATGCTGGAGATCAGGCAATTGATCAAAACGCCCACCGGTGTTACGCCGGGTGAACAACCGCTGAACCGTGCACAGCTAAAAGTTTTCTTTCCCAACTTAACCGATGAAGGAATGAAAACGCTGCTGAGTTTTTCGAAATGGGAATGGCAGAAAACAGAAGCCGATATTGTTGGCCAATCACAATACATCAAAGATGAAAAAGAACGGGCGTTGATGCAGAAAAAAGCAATGACCCGTAAACTGCAATCGATGATCAGTGCAGTGCGGCAATTGCAGGGTGTTGAGTTTTATCATCCCGCAGCACAAACGGTTAAATGTGTTTTTTATAACTATCCTGTTGAACTTGCTTTTCATGCAACAACAAACGAAGATCAATACGAGCTTGAAGTGTATGTAGTGAAAGGAAAAGAACGTATGCCGTTGACTGCTTTCAAACGTTATCATTTTTTGTTAGAGGTAGATGCATGTTATTATCAACTCACTTCCAAAAGTCATGATGCCATTGAATGGCTGCAGCAACAGGATGCAACAACGTGGACAACAAACGATCCTGCTGCGTTTGAACAAGTGCTGACTAAACTAAGAGAGTGGGAGCTGAAGGTTGATGCAAGTGTAATTGCAAAAGGAGAAGAGTTGATTACAGAACCACAACCACAAGTGATGTTGAGCGAACTCAACAACACATTCTTAAAACTCGAGCCACGATTTGTATATGATGGTTATGTGGTTGATGGTCCGTTTGAAGAAGTAACAAAACAGCCTTCAGCTGATAAAATAATTTCCATTGTTCGTCATAAGCAGAAAGAAGAAGAACTTGTTGAATTTCTTCGTTCACTGCATGAAAAATTTGCGAATCAAACAAATGGATTTTTCTATCTCAATTTTGCAGAAGCACAAAAGAGAGGTTGGTTTTTAAAAGTGTATCACAAGTTGCTTGAGCTGAATATCGATCTGCTCGGTATTGATCTGATGAAGCATTTCCGTTACTCGCCGCATATTGCAGAAACGGTCATCAGCAAGCAGGAAGTAGAAGGCAACTGGATATGTGTAGCAATGACGGTGAAGTTTGGAAAGGAAGCAATACCGTTGAACTATTTGCAGAAGAGTTTAATGAACGGGCAGAAAGCCGTGATGTTGAAAGATGGAAGTCTGGGTGTGTTGGGTGAAGAATGGCTGAAGCAATACGGAATGATGATCCGCCATGGTAAAGTGCGCAAAGAAGAATTACTGGTGCCGAAGTGGTTGCTGATGAGTGAAGCAACAGGCGAAACAGAAGCAGATGCATCGATTAAAACTAATATCAGTGCTGCATGGTACAGCAAATGGAAACAATGGGAAAAACAGGAAGATGCATTGTATGCATTGCCAAAAGGATTAACCGTTGAGCAATTACGTCCCTATCAACAAAAAGGATACGAGTGGTTGCGTTTGTTGTCTGAGATCGGTGGCAGCGGCTGTTTGGCCGATGATATGGGTTTGGGTAAAACATTACAAACGATCACTTTTCTCTTACATAAAATTGAAGAGCAGCCAACCGATCAGCATTTGGTGGTGGCTCCTGCAAGTTTGTTATACAACTGGCAAAAGGAGTTGGAAAAATTTGCGCCTGGTGTAAAGGCCGTTGTGTTTCATGGTGCGGGCAGAGATGAAGAGGAGTTGAAAGATGAAAGCAACCGCATCATCATTACCAGTTATGGTACGTTAAGGCAGGATATTGAACTGTTGCAAACTATTCCGTGGAATACAGTGGTGGTAGATGAAAGTCAGAATATCAAAAATCCATCTGCACAAATAACGAAAGCAACATGGCAACTTGTTGCAAAAACAAAAATTGCATTGAGTGGTACGCCGGTGATGAATGGTACAGGCGATCTCTTCAGCCAGATGCATTTTTTGTTACCCGGTTTATTGGGCAGCAACGAATTTTTCAGAAGGGAATATGCAATACCCATTGAGCAAAAAGGGGATGCAGAAAAAGCAGCGTCATTACAGAAATTGATTCGTCCGTTTGTATTACGCAGAACCAAAGAACAGGCAGCGCCTGATCTTCCTGTAAAAACAGAATCGATCCTCTGGTGCGAAATGGAGGCCGATCAACGTGCAGCTTACGAAAGCATTAAAGAAAATGTGCGTGGAAATATCTTAATGGACATTAGCGAAAATGGATTGAACAAAGGGAAGATGAGTGTGCTGGCAGGGTTGACAAAACTTCGGCAGATCTGTAACAGTTGTGAACTGGTGAATGATGAAGATGTGTTTGCCTACGACAGTATCAAAACAAAAGTGCTCATCGATGAACTGAAGACCATCATACCACAACACCGTGCTTTGGTGTTTAGTCAGTTTACATCAATGCTCGATTTGCTGGAACGTGATCTTCAGAAAGAAGGCATCAAATACCTACGCCTCGATGGACAAACAAAAATTTCGGAACGGCAGGAACTGGTTACTCAATTCCAAAATGACGAGAGTGAAATAGCTGTTTTTCTTTTGAGTTTGAAAGCAGGTAACGCCGGTCTTACGTTAACTGCTGCAGATTATGTATTCCTCTTCGATCCATGGTGGAATACAGCTGTCGAAAACCAGGCCATTGATCGTACGCATCGCATCGGTCAGCAATCGCAGGTGTTTGCTTACCGCATGATCTGTAAAGACAGTATTGAAGAAAAGATCATGAAGATGGCAGCAGGTAAAAAGAAATTAGCTGAAGATTTGATTACGGCAGAAGAAGGTTTTGTAAAGAGTTTAACGCTGGATGATATTAAGTATTTGTTGGAGTAAAGATGTTTATAGTTTCTGGTTTATAGTTTTTGGTTGGACGCCGCTCAACTTGGCACTGATGCTGAAGTGTTGCGTTACTGCTGTGCAATTAAAAACCAAAAGCCGAGTTTCCCCTCCTTGGAGGGGTTGAGGTGGGTTAAACGAAAAAAGCAATATTATTGTAAGGCAAATACAAGCATGAAAAAATCACTTCCTTATATCTTACTCATCATATTATTGCTGGCAGCAGTGATGATCCGTCGTTGCAACAACACGGAAAATGTAAGTGATAATCAAAAAACAAAAGACCATACAGAAGATACAAAACGGGAAGAGGAGAAAACAGATAATCAGAAAACCAACCTTGATGTCTTTCGTGATCCTTCATCGGATTTTTATTTCACCAAACATGCACGTTGCAGAATGAAATGTCGGCACATCACACAGGAAGAAGTAAAAGAAATTGTGCAGAAAGCTGATGTGAATTATAAGAAGAGTGAATTGGATGCAGCCCAAGGCCCGAAGTATGCGTTGGAAGGTTATACATCAAGAGACAACCAACATGTACGCATTATTGTGGCACCAAAGCAACGGCATTTAACTATTGTAACGGTGATTGATCTGGATGAGGATTGGGATTGCCCGAAGTGTAAATAGAAAACCCTCCCCGCTCCCTGAAGGGAGAGCTGCAAGGCACAGAGCCAACTTGTCTAATGATGTTGATTACTTGTAATGCTGTTGTTTAAACAAGCACCCAAGTTTAAAATCTAAAATGCCTAATATCATCAAACATACAGTTTGCTGAATTGAAAAGTAAAGACGATGGGGAAGAATCAAAAGCTGGAAAATGATATACTGCACCACTCCCGAAATCCTGAGCGAAGTCGAAGGAGGAGAGGGAGATGGAGGGAGAGGCTGCTCAAACCACTGCAATTCATCTACGTCATCTACGCCATGATTCTTTTTTTGATCATGATGTTGATGGTAATACCATTTGTACTCATTGCATCTTTTTTCGGAAAGATCAAAGGTGGTAATGCTGTTATGCGTATTGTACATTGGTGGGCCGATGTGTGGTTGTTCATGATCGGCGTTTATCATGTGCGTATTGTGGAACAGGAAATGCGTGAACATCAACCCTACATTTTTGTGGGCAATCACAGTTCGTACATGGATATACCGCAAATGCTGAAAGCCATCCGCACACCATTGCGTATTCTCGGCAAAGCGGAAATGGGCAAAATACCTTTGTTCGGTATTATTTACAATGCTGCAGTTGTGCCGGTGTTGAGAGGAAGTGCTCAGAACAGGGCAAAAAGTGTAAAGACGTTAAAGAGTGTGTTGAGTAAAGAGATATCCATTTATATTGCTCCCGAAGGAACGTTTAATATGACGGATAAGCCGTTGATCGACTTCTATGATGGTGCTTTTCGCTTAGCCATCGAAACCGAAACGCCTATTAAGCCAATGCTGTTTTTAGATTCAGTTGATCGTTTACATTGGCGCAGCGTCTTCTCAATGACGCCCGGCAAATTAAGAACTGTTTATCTCGAAGAAATATCTCCTGAAGGTTACACACCTTTTGATGTGGATCAATTGAAAAAGAAAGTGTATGATTTGATGGAGCAAAAACTGATTGAGTATAAAGTAAGCTGGGTGGTGAATGGTGAAAGGTGAATGGTCAATATCACCCTCCAATAATTTTACAGCTACATTCGGGGCATACTCTTTAAATTGCATATTCACCATGCACTATTGACCATTCACCCGTGTTCGCCGAAATCATCATACCACTTGCTCTCCCCAAAAATTATACCTGGAGCATCCCTGAACGGTTGCAGGAACAGGTGCGTGTGGGCGTACGTGTAGAAGTGGAACTGCGGAAGAAGCGTTACGCAGGTGTGATAAAAACATTGCACGATAACAAACCTGCGGCTTTTGACCCCAAGTATATTTTGAATGTGCTGGATGTAGAACCCATTATTCACGACGAGCAATTGAAGTTGTGGCAATGGATAGCCGATTATTATTTGTGTACCGAAGGTGAAGTGATGGCGGCTGCCTTACCTGCACATTTTAAACTCAGCAGCGAAACTATTTTAGTTTATAACGAAGAGATAGGTGAAGATTTTTCTACACTCGATCATGATGAGTATTTAGTGGCAGAAGCTTTATTGATTCGAAAAGAATTAAAGTTGCCCGAAGTACAGCAGATACTTGATACATCGCATGTGTATCCTGTGGTAAAACGGTTGATTGAAAAGCGTGTTTGCTTTGTGTGGGAATCGTTGAAGGAAACCTACTCGGCTAAGAAAGAAACATTTGTGTTGCTGAATCCGCAATACGATAATGAAGATCAGTTGAGTGAGTTACTCAATAACTGGAGCCGTGCACCCAAGCAAATGGAATTACTGTTAAGCTATCTGCACCTGATGAAAACTGAGGGTGAAGTAAGCAAAACAGCGTTGCTGAAAAAAAGTGGTGCCAGCGATGCGCAGTTGAAAGGGTTGGTTGAGAAGGATATTTTGTTTTTAGAAAAGCGTTCAGTTGATCGGTTACAAAATTTGCCTAGAAATGTATCGATCGATTTTGAATTGACTGCCGCACAGCAAACGGCATTTGATGAAATACGTAAGTCGTTTGAAGCAAGATCTGTTTGTTTGTTGCATGGAGTAACCGGCAGTGGTAAAACACAACTCTACATTAAACTTATTGAAGAGTATATCAAAAAAGGGAAACAGGTATTATACCTATTGCCCGAGATTGCTTTAACGGCACAGATCATTCGACGGCTGCAAAAACATTTTGGTGGTTACATCGGCATTTATCATAGCAAGTTCAATCAGAACGAACGTATTGAGATATGGAACAAGATCAAGAGCGGTGAAATGAAAGCGGTGCTGGGTGCAAGAAGTTCGTTGTTTCTTCCCTTTGCTGATTTGGGTTTGATTGTTTGTGATGAAGAGCACGATAGCAGTTACAAGCAACAGCAACCTGCTCCACGTTATAATTCCCGTGATGCAGCGGTTTATTATGCAACCGTGTTTGGTGCGAAAGTTTTGTTAGGTAGTGGCACACCATCTATTGAAACGTATTATAATACGCAGACGGAAAAATACAGCCTGGTTGAATTGAATGAACGATATGGTGAAGGTGAATTACCTGCCATTGAGCTGATCGATACCAAGCCACTCTTCAAACAAACAAAAGAGAAAGTAATGATTGCCCCGGCTTTACAAAAAGCTATTGAAGAATCTTTAGAGCAAAAGAAACAGGTGATCCTGTTTCAGAACAGGAGAGGTTATACGCCGCACCAGGTTTGTAAAACCTGCGGCTGGATTCCGAATTGCCGTTATTGTGATGTGAGTTTAACCTATCACAAGTTCAAGAATAAATTACAGTGCCATTACTGTGGAACAATTTATCCAACGGTTACAACTTGTGAAGCTTGCGGCAGTCATGATTTTGTACAACAGAATTTTGGTACTGAAAAAGTAGAAGAGCAATTGCAGGAATTAATTCCGCATGCAAAAATTGCACGGATGGATTATGATACTGTGAGTGGCAAAACAGCCCATGATCAGTTGATACAGAATTTTGAACAGCAGCGTATTGATGTGTTAGTTGGTACACAAATGGTGGTGAAGGGTTTGGATTTTGAACATGTGAATCTTGTTGGTATTCTTGACGCAGACAGTTTGTTAAGTTTTGCTGACTTCCGTGTGAATGAACGGGGCTTTCAATTAATGGAGCAGGTGAGTGGCCGTGCCGGACGAAAAGATGCGTTGGGAAAAGTATTGATACAGGTTGCCAATACCAATCACCCGGTGCTGAAGTACGTGGTGGCACATGATTACAAATCATTTTATGCAGAAGAGATACAAGGAAGGCGACAGTTTTTTTATCCGCCGTTTTCACGCATCATTCAACTTACGTTCAGGCATAAGCATAAGGAAGTAGTGGAAGCTGCGGCACAATTCGTTGCAGAAAATATGAAGCCGTTATTTGCTAAATATATGGTTGGCCCGGCAGAACCAGTTGTGAACAGAATACGTAATCAGTACATTATGGAACTGCTGTTTAAATTGCCGAAAGATGCACAACTTATTCATCAATGCAAAGAGATGATTCTTGCGCAGGAAGTGCATTTGCATAACCATCCGAATTTGAAGAGTGTGGTGGTGATTCCGGATGTTGATAAAGTATAATAGCTGATTTAATTCTGAGCTGTATTCAAATAATCAATGGGGTTTAAATAAAACATCTTTTTCCATCCCTGAATGGAATCATCTTTTCTCCAGGGCAAGGGTATAATTGATCGGATGGTATAATGTAAATGTGGTGCTTTGCCTTTTGCATTACCTGTTGTGCCAACAGTTCCAATTACTTCTTTACGATTTGTCCATGCAAGTGTTGAAGTTTTGATCTCTTTCAGGTGAGCGTAGTAATGTAGTCTCCATTTAGGTCCAAGTATTAAAACAAAATTTCCACCTTTTTTTATTTCACCTGTGTAAAGAACCAAACCTCCGGTAGATGAAACCACACCTGTCCCTTCTTTCGAAAATATATCAACGCCTTTATGGGTTACGGATGTTCCCCATGGATAAGCCCAGAATGATTGTTGATTGTAACTGCTTTTACCGGCACCAGAAACAGGTGTGCTGAAATGTTCCGGAAGCAGAAATCCATTAAGCAGAATAATAAAAACTGCCAGTAAAATTCGTTTGAATCTTTTCATGGAGTTATGAACGATTTGCGGGGATGGTTATTATTTGAATATTTACTTTTGTAATTATTTAGCAACTGCAACCAACCGCCTGTCAAACCAACCACACTTCCAATAACAATGTCAGGCAGTCTTGTTGAAATCAACAGGTCTGTATCAGCAGTCGTTGCACTTCCGGCTTCAGCTAAAAATAAAATGAGCGAAGTGATAAAAATTACAGCAAGTCTGTAATGCCAACCACTAGCATTCCCTCAATAAGCTACAATATCCCAGCAGGTTTTTCATTTGCCATCTTTAATCAACGAAAGGAAGCAAAGAGTTTTTCTGATACAATGTTTTTGTGAACATAGCCTGTTTAAGCTTTACTGCTAATTGAAAAAATGTCTTAACAATTACACACAAAAACTCCCTAACGATTTTTAGTCAGGATGGAACAGGACGCACAGTTTGTTTTTCAAGGTTATTATTGTTACCTCGACAATTAATTTTTCTGTTCAAGTGATGTAATTGCTTTTTATCAGTTACAGTTCTTTTGATTGCCGGGCCGGAATAAAGTGATCAACGCTGTAATCGTTTTATTCTCTTAACGATCGTCAACTAAACAATTGCTATATGAAACTGTTGCTGCTAAAGCGTTTCGGGCATGCTAAGCCCGTGCGCCATTGTTTTTTATTTTTTCTTCTCTGTATTTTTTTATCATTATCAGGTTGGTCGCAAACAACAGCTAATTGGATTGGAGCTGTTAATACCAATTATTTTGATGTGAGTAACTGGAGTAATCCAACAATTGCTTTCAATAACATTGCAAGCACTACGTTAAACATCATGCCCGGCGTTCCAAACAATCCTATACACAATGGTGGTAATGCCAATTCAAGTTATCGGCCTGCTAAACTCAATACTTTTTCAGGAAGCAACTTTACCGTGAATGGCATTCTCTATCCTAATGGAAGTGATTCACTCAACGGAACCATCACAATAAATGCACCTGCTGATTTTAATATCAGAAGCGGTACAGGTACTCTGGCACATATTGCCCGAAACAGTAATGCTGTCGTAAATATTAACGGAGGAAATTTAAGTACTCGCAATGGACTAAATATTGCTGTGGGCACAGTTGCAAGCACGGCTACAGTAACGGTTGCCGGGGGAAATATTTGGGTAGGCGGCGGTGGCTCTAATATGGATCTTACATTAGCAAGCACAACAGGAAGTACTGCGCAACTGAACATTACCGGTGGTGGAGTAAATATTGCACGTAACCTGATCATTGGCACTGGCGGTAAAATATTTATAAGTGGTCTTGGTATATTGAAAATCAGCGGCGATAAACGCACGCAATTAAACGGATTGATCGCATCAGGACAATTGACATGTGCAGCTGGTAAAACACTTGAAGTTATTTACAATACCGCTACAAATCAAACCATCGCACAGATTTACGTTAACCCTAATGGCATGTTGCGTGAGTATGCAGATTATATTGAACTAAACAATGGAATCATTTACGCAAAAATTGAAAAGATCACAAGCAATATCCTTTCGTTAAAATATAATGGTATTGAGCAATTAAACCAGGCAGCAGGTACTAACCGCAAAGGAACTTACTACGATTTTCAAACTTCTTTTTTTGAAACGATATACAACTGTGTATATACTGTGAAAGTTGAAAATGAAAATACGGTAGACGTATCATTCAAACGAAAGTATAATCCTGCAACTGGCCAAAATACCCCTGCCGATGCCGACATTCATTATGTATTAAATAAAGGTGATCAGGGATTGTACTCTTATTCTATACTTGAACATAAACCGGAATATCCAACTTTTAATCTTGGTTCATGGCGAATGGTGCAGTGGATTGCGCAGAATAGTACTAATTATTTATGTGAACGTATTTATGTTGATTCATTACGTAACTGGCAAATGCCTTCGGTATACGATTTCAATAATGCATCTGCAACAGGTATTGCAGAAATTGTAAAACTAAATACAGGTGTACGTGCAGGTAAATACGATGGCAAGTATGAATACACGTCTAATTTCTGGAACACAAGGGTGTATGGTCATGCAAGCAATGTAAATGGTATTGGCACATGGATTATTATGAATAACCCTGAGTATGTAAATGGTGGCCCTGCGCACCAGGATCTTGTTGCTGCTGCAGGTATTAATCATGTACTCCTGAACGGCTTACATTATGGCGATAAAAGTTTTGCTATACCACAAGGTGAACAGTGGAGCAAAATGTATGGCCCGTTTTTAATGTACAGCAGCGGAAAACCTACTGCTGATGAGAACTGGGAAGATGCAAAGAGAAGAGCAAAAGAAGAGGAGGCTAAATGGCCTTATGCATGGTTAACCAACACACCTGAATATCCATTGGCAAATGATAGAGGAAGCATCTCAGGCAAATTCATCATCAACGATCCATTGAAACCAACCGTTAAAGGGGGCAACGCATGGATCGGTGTAACACAGTTAAGTAATTCAGATAACGAATGGCAACATGAACTGAAGAATTTCCATCATTGGGTAAAAACAAATACCGATGGAACATTTATAATTCCAAATATTCGCCCCGGTACTTACACGTTGTTTGCCTACAGCGATGGTGAAGTAGGTGAATACAGGCAGGAGAGTGTAACAGTAACGGCCGGTGGCAATAATAATCTTGGTGATGTAAACTGGAATATTGCAAGAAACAATGGCAAACTGATTTGGGAAATTGGAACCGCCAACAGAAGAAGTAATGAATTTAAGATGGGCGATTTTGATTACTGCGAAGGTTTTGTAGAACGTAAGTTTAGGGATTCATTTCCAAACGTGATTGAATACAATACTATTGAGAAGAACTGGAGTACCAAACTGCCCTATGCTCACACAAAATATCCGAAAGAAGATTTTTCTCCAGGCGATATCTGGAAGTGGCGCCTCAATTTTAATTTGCCTGCAAATTTATCCGCAACAGGAAATGCAAAACTCACCATTGTGTATGCAAGCACTGATCATGCACAGCAATGGATTTATGTGAACGATGAGAGCCGAACCTTTAACACTTATTTTCCGGCAAACGGAGATGGCAATGCATTTATACGCCAGGCTAATTATGCAAAGTATTCATACAAAGAAATACTGATACCGTTCAGCAGGTTACGCAGCGGTGCAAATACCATTACATTGGTGATGCCTTCAAATTCAGGATGGGTAAGCCATCACATGTATGATTACATCAGTTTGGAAGCAGATATTCCTGAATTGAGCCTGTCAACAGAAATAAGCAATGTAAAATGTTTTGAAGGTACAGATGGCAGTATCAAACTAAACTTTAACGGAGGTACACCACCATATGAAGTGAAGTTGGGAACGGCTGGAACTTACAGCACCCAGGCATCGGGTTTCAGTTTTATGAATTTACCTGCTGGAGATACCATCGTTTTTGTAAAAGATGCAAACGGTGTTGAATTATCCGCAAATGTTTCAATTACTCAACCTGCATTATTAAAACTAAACAATACAGTTAAAGATGTAAAATGCCAGGGAGGTAGTGATGGCGCTATTACTGTAAGTGCTGAAGGAGGCAAGGCCCCTTATGAAGTGAAGCTGAGTGCAGATGAAAATTATACAACTCTTGTTGAGTCTTATACATTTAGTAATTTAATTACAGGTGTTTATACTGTGCAGTTAAAAGATGCCAATGGTTGTGTTATATCGGCTGAATATACTGTGGCAACAACCAATCAATTACCAACAGGTGCATTAAGTGGTTCAACAACAATTTGCAAGAATAGCGAAGCAAAATTAACCATTACGACAACTGGAAGCGGAACTGTTTCAGGTGTATTGTCTGATGGTACTGCGTTCAGCGGAACAGCACCAACAATTACTGTAACAGTACATCCATCTTCAACCACAACCTATACTATTCAAACACTTTCAGATGAAAATTGCACAGCGTCTGGTGAAGGATTGCAAGGTAGTGCAACCGTAACTGTAGCAACTCCGGCCACTGTAACTATTGCAGATGCAAAAGCCATGAATTATACAGGTTTGTTGCTCAACACCGTTTATCCGGAGTTTGCACCTGCATCAGGCATTAACCTGCAGGCAGAAGCAAGCAACGGAACTGGTGTGTTAAGTTATCTCTGGTCAACAGGTGAAACTTCAACTGCTGTAACAGTTTATCCATTGGTTACAACAACATATGAACTTACAGTTACAGATGCATTAGGTTGTATAACAAAAACAACCAAAACAATCTTCGTTAAAAATGTGGGCTGTACAAATGATAAAATCAGTATTTGTCATATTGCCGGTAACAGCAATCATGAAACAGATATTTGTATAGATGCAACTTCTGTTATTGCACACTTGGAGAAAGGATGCGGATTGGGCGATTGTTCAGTTGAAGCGCCAGCACTTGCGCAACAAGTGGCCGAAAAATTATTTGCAAACTATAATGTAATAATTCTTCCAAATCCAACTGCTACTTCTTTCACTGCTGTTTTGCAAAGTGCAGAAACAGGTAAGGTTGAATGGAAAATATTTGATCTAAGCGGCAGAATGATTGAACGAAATGTAAGTACAGGTAAAGTGTTACATTTTGGCAACTCGTATAAATCGGGAATCTACATATTGCATGCTGTACAGGGAAACAAAAGCTCGGTAATCCGACTGATTAAAATTTAAAACTCATAAAATAATACTCAGGGAGGCGGTACAATTTTTACCGCCTTTTAAATTGGCGGTAAAAACATATAATTGTCCGTATCATTCAGTACCAAGATTGTATAAAACGCAAATCCCTCCGTTTCAGCGGAGGGATTTTGCAAAAGTAAATTTGTTCCATCAATCAGGTAAATGTGTCTCTTGATTGTGTTTTTTAATAGGGTTGATGGATCATCGGTTTCATGGATACGAATTCATTTTAGTTTTCAAAGGATTTAAATTTCGGTCAGTTCTTATAGAGTACGGATTTTCTACAGGTATTGGATTCTTAATTACTGATGTAAATCTCTGAATAGTTTTGAATAGTTGCACGGGTACATTTGACCGATTTTTTTGCGGAAAATATCATCGTGGTTTTACGACATATTATTTTTATTAATCAAGCCTGCATTAAATAACAGCAATAAAAAATCCCTCTTTTAAGAGGGATTGAATTTTGTACAGTTCTGTATAGCTTAATAACGTCGGCCACCGCCTCCGCCACCACTATAACCACCGCCGCTTCCGCCGCCGTAGCCACCGCCACCACCTGGGCGATAACCACCGCCTCCGCCGCCTGGTCTTCCACCGCCAAAGCCGCCACCACCTCTGTTACCACCACCGCCACCTGGGCGATCTTCAGCCTGCTTCACCACCAATGGTTTTTTGCTGCGTCCGAGTGTAATATCATTGAGCAATTCAATTGCATCTTTTCCATCTTGTTCTTCCTGCATGGTTACAAAACCAAAGCCACGGCTTTTTCCGGTTTCACGGTCAATCGATACTTTAGCAGAAACTACTTTGCCAAACTTTTCGAAAATTTCTTCCAATTCGGCATCATCTACATCATAGGGTAAGCCGGCTACAAATAAATTCATTGTTTTAATTTTTGTAAAGCTAATTAATCTGTTGATTCCATCCTCAAGATAGTCAGTTTAAGTCATATTTCAGCCTGTTTCAGTTCATTTCAGTCATGGCATTGTCGATTTTCAGCATCAATTAGCTGATTCATAACGAACAATTCACATCAACGGAAAAGACAATTCGGAATTTACGATATACTGTTCTGATATTTATTTCGAAACGGTCGTTCGCATGTTAATAATCACATCATAAAAAAAAGAAGCGCAGGGTATAATGCTGCGCTTCTTGCATAATGTGTATTGTTATTGCATGGCTGTAACTTCTTTCTTCTTTTTCAATGCATCAATTTGTGATTTTAGTTGATCGATTTGCTTTTATTGTTCAATGATTGAAACAACCAGTACAGGAAACAAATTTGTTTCATTAATGCCTGCAATGCAGAAATGCATTTAAAAAGTTTTATAAAATTTAACTGTTGCTTCGGATCAGCAACCTAAGCGTTCATTGCATTGTAATAATAAACACTAAGCCCTTCTTTTCCTTCTTTCGCAGCAGTCAGCATGGCTTTTGCAACAGTGGCTCCGTAAATTGCTCTGTATTTTGAAGGAACCAAAAAAGAAAAGACCCGGAACAGGTTGCTTACAATAGATTCACCTGTGCGTTCGCCTTGTTTCCTGCCCAATAAAAATGATGGACGAAATACATCAAAACTTTTGAATTTGTAACCGGCGATCATCTCTTCCACTTCGCCTTTTAACCTCGAATAAAAAATGCGTGAACGGGTATCTGCACCAATAGCTGATACAAGTAAATATTGTTTGAACCCGGCTTCCTTGCCAAAACGGGCTGCATTTACGGGTATATCAAAATCAATGGAACGGTATAATAATTTATCGCCTTTTACATTTGCATTAGTAGTGCCAATGCAGGAAAAAATGCAATCACCAGTACCAAGATTTTTCTTAAACGCATCATAATCCGAAAAGTCGGTAATGCATACCTCAAGCTTAGGATGTTCTATTGAAATTGGCCTGCGCACCAACACTCTTACTGTTGAAAATGCATCGTCAGCAAGTAGCTGATCTACGAGTGATGATCCAATTAATCCGGTAGCGCCCAACACAACTGCTGTTTGTCCGTTCATAAATTCTTTATTTTGCACCCACATGCAAATTCACGAAAATCTTTCACTCCGGCAATACAATACATTTGGTATTGATGTAAAAGCAAAACACTTTGCCGATTTTTCATCGGCCGCACAGTTACAGGAAATATTAATGTACATGCATCAGCTTTCGCCCCGTATTAAGAAACTTATACTTGGCGGAGGCAGTAATATACTTTTTACAGGCGATGTAAATGCATTGGTATTGAAGAATGAAGTTTCGGGAATCAATGTTATAAAGCAGGACGATGAGTTTGTATATGTGCAGGTGGGCGCAGGTGTTAACTGGCACAGCTTTGTGCAGCATTGCGTGCAGAAGCGCTGGGCCGGTGTGGAGAATTTAAGTTTGATACCCGGCAATG
>JAKFDY010000498.1:0-8859 GCA_036675885.1 Lacibacter sp.
CAGGTTTATTACATAGATTGGATGTTGTAACTGATCGTAAACCGGCAAAGATTTTTTTATTGATCGGTACAAATGATTTGGCAAGGGGTATCAATGCTGATACGGTACTGCATAATATTTATCTTCTTGCAGACTATGTAAAGCAGCAATCACCCAAAACCAAACTCTATGTGCAAAGTATTCTGCCGGTGAATGATGGGTATGGGAAATTTGCAGGGCATACAAAAAATAATGAAATTATAAAACGTGTGAACGAACAACTACAGACCAATGCAGTAACACATCACTATGTGTATATTGATCTGCATACTTATTTTGTTAGAAAAGACGGAAAGTTGCGGGAAGATTTAAGTAATGATGGCCTTCACCTTATGGGCGGTGCATATCTTTTGTGGAAGAATATTCTTTATCCATATTTGTATAATAGAAAGGCTAAATTGCCAAAAGAACAGAGAAAATTTCGAAATTAAATAATGTATATAATGTCACTATTAAAAAGCTCTATTATATTTTGTTTCGGGTTTGCACTTGTTGCTAATGCCCAGCAACAGGTCTCCATTATTCCACAGCCAGTTGAATTGAAAGTGAAGGAAGGGTATTTTACGATTGATAAAAACACATCTGTTCAGTATAGCACATCGCAAGCTGCATTAAAACCAGCCGTTGATTTTTTCCTGAATGCGGTTAAAGAAGTTTCAGGTGTTTCGCTGCAGCAGAATAAGGCAGCGGTTAAAAAGGTAGAATTTATTCTTACAAATGATAAACAGCTTAACAGTGAAGCCTACACATTAAACGTTTCTTCCTCTCTTATTCAAATTAAAGCCAATAGCTATGCCGGTATTTTTTACGGCATACAATCAATATTGCAAACATTGCCACAGGTGCGCACCAATGCAGCATTGCAGGTGCCTTGCATGCAGGTGAAAGATGAGCCAAGGTTTAAATGGAGAGGTATGCATCTTGATGTGAGCCGTCATTTCTATTCTGCCGATGTTGTAAAACAATACATTGATCTGATGGCAACTTACAAACTCAATACGTTTCATTGGCATTTGGTTGATGACCAGGGCTGGCGTATTGAAATCAAAAAATATCCGAAGCTGACTTCAACAGGCGCCTGGCGTGTTGATCAGAATGATAAAGTATGGGGCAGTCGCCCACAGGCACAACCCGGCGAAGCTGCAACTTATGGTGGTTATTATACACAGGAGCAGGTGAAAGAAATTGTCGCTTATGCGAAAACAAGAAATGTTACCATCGTTCCTGAAATTGAAATGCCCGGTCATGTGGCATCGGCCATTGCATCGTATCCGCAGTTAAGTTGCACGCAACAAACGCAGCTGCCGTTAACTGGCGGCAACTATAATAATGTTTCTTCTAACTATTGTGCAGGTAACGATGAAGTATTTTCTTTTTTGCAAGATGTGTTAACTGAAGTAATGAATCTTTTTCCATCAACTTATATTCATATTGGTGGCGATGAAGTGGATAAAGGCCCATGGAAAAAATGTGGACGCTGCCAGGCACGCATGAAGAAAGAAGGGTTAAAGAATGAAGACGAGTTACAGAGTTATTTTATTAAACGCATGGAGAAATTCATCATCAGCAAAAAAAGAAAGATGATTGGTTGGGATGAAATACTGGAAGGTGGACTTGCACCCGAAGCAACAGTGATGAGCTGGCGTGGTGAAGCAGGTGGTATTGAAGCTGCAAAAATGAATCATGATGTGGTGATGACACCTGGCTCACCTTGTTATTTCGATCATTACCAGGCTGGGCCGGAAGGTGAGCCGCTTGCCATTGGTGGTTTTAATACAGTGAAGAAAGTGTACGACTACGAACCCATTCCAAAGGAATTAAATGCCGGGCAACATAAATATGTGTTAGGTGCGCAGGGCAATGTATGGACTGAATATATTTCAACAGCAGAACATTTAGAGTATATGGTGTTGCCACGCATGCTTGCATTAGCTGAAACTGTTTGGTCGCCTGCTGCAACAAAGAACTGGAACGATTTCAGCAGACGATTACAGCTTCACTTCAAAACATTTGATGCAAAAGGATTGCATTATTCGCCGGGTAATTTCACAGTTGATATTAAACCGGCATCAAAGAACGGTAAGCTGGAAGTGAGTTTGTTTTCTGAAGTACCAACTGCTTCTATTCTTTATACAACCGACGGTACTGTGCCAACTGTATCAAGTAATGTATACACACAACCTGTTGAAGTAAAAAATACACAAACCATTCGTGCAGTAACAATACAGAATGGCAAGGTCATGAACTTACAACCGGTGGAACAACGCTTTGTAATGCACAAAGCAATTGGTGCAAATGTGGAATATGTTTTTGCTCCGTCACGTTCATATATGGCCGATGGTATTAATTCACTCACCGATGGTGTGCGTGGTAAATCAGCAGTAAATAAATTCTGGCATGGATTCAATAAAGACAATCTTGTTGCAACAGTTGATCTTGGTGCAGAGAAAACAATCAGTCAACTTACACTCGGCTGTTTACAACACTACCGTGACTGGATCTTTTTACCAACAGCAGTGAAATTTGAAATTTCAGTTGATGGAAAAAACTTTACCGAAGTAGCAAACATCACAAACGATGTATCGGTAAATACACTTGCACTTACCATTAAAGATTTTACAGCAAAGTTTGCAGCAACAACAGCACGTTATGCTCGTGTAACTGCAACTACATTGGAAGCATGTCCGAAGGGTCATCCGGGAGAAGGTAAACCAGCGTGGACTTTTGCAGATGAACTCATTGTAGAATAAGCATGAGTCGATTAAGAAACAAACAAATGGTCACTTGTAGTTATCAATTCCTGATTAACTCACGGCTTAGTATAAATTGCGATTAAACAGAAGATGACATTAATTATATCTTCTGAGTAGTTCTACATTAGTAATTACATATTTTTGATGCAATTACTGATACGTGAAACGCTTTTCGGGAATTTGTTTTTACTGCTTTATTTTGTTTGCTCTGCTACTCACTGGAGTTGAGGCAAAAGCTATTCCGCCGATTACCCGTTTAGGGATTGAAAAGGGCCTTTCGAATAATTCTGTAAGGATTGTGTACCAGGATAAAAGAGGATTCAATTGGTTGCACAAGTCTGCCATTTGTGGTGACTTGGATTTGTATATAACTATAATTGCAAGAACATGACCAGCTCGTAATAACTGCGTTTGTTGATTTTGAACAATACAGGTTCTGTATCGAAATACTCAGGTTTATTCCTGCTTATACATGAATTTTAGTGACTACTTTTGCCGGTAGTGGATGCAATGTTTTATAAAGATTTTTCATTCCTTTTATTCATATCAGGAAAATGTATTTTCTAAAATATTTTATACGTTCTGCTTTTGTTTATTTCTCCTTTATTTCAGTGTTGTATGCTTCCGATTCTATACCAGTGCAATATCTCGGAATTGAACAGGGGCTTTCCAATAATGTTGTTACAAGTATTTACCAGGATCATGATGGGTTCATGTGGTTTGGTACTTATGATGGGTTGAACAGGTACGACGGTTATGGTTTCAACGTTTACCGGAATATTATTGGAGACAGTTCTTCGCTTTGTCATAGTCATATCAATTCCATTACAGGAGATGCTTCTGATTATTTGTGGATCGGTACATCAAAAGGAATCAGCGTTTTTGATCCGTTTAAAAAGCGTTTTCGTACACCTTATTTCCGGTCTTTTGATAAAGATGACAGGAACATTTTAGTCGAAAATTCCATCATATTAAAGTCAGCTTTCGGTGGCGAAGTTGTGCTTGCCGGAACTGATACACATGGATTGATTTATTTTAAAAGGAACGGTAATGTCGGATTGCAAATTCCTCTGGCCTTTGGAAAAACCAGGATTTCCGATTATTCGGTAGCGGCAATTGAGTATGATAGTATCTTAAAAAAAATTTGGGTATTTGCTCCCGGATACGGGTTGTGTACATTTGATTCTGGGGTTAAAGCTTTACGTTTAGTTACATCAGCTTTAAGAACAGTCACTTTCCTTAAGGCTGATAAAAAGGGAAAAGTCTGGTTTGGTAACGATGTCGGTCTTTTTTGTTATGATCCTCTGACAAATGAATATTCTGCGAATAAAATTTCGCCTGCAAGAAGAGTAACGGGATTTAGTGAAGATAAAAATGGTACGATTTGGATAACCACAGATGGCGGTGGTTTATGGATTCTGAAATCAGGTGATGCCATGGCGAAGGCTTGTCAATCGAATGAGCAGCAATCGGGTATTAACAGCACTGCTTTATATACCATTCTTATAGATGAAAAAGACAGAAAATGGATCGGTACATTAAGGGGAGGAGTCAATATTCTTTATCCTAATACAAGTTCATTCAAAACTGTTTTTTACAATACTCCATTAAAGAATAACAGCAGCAATAATTTTATCAATTCTTTTTGCGAAGATGAAAAGGGAAATATTTGGGTTGGTACAAGTGGTGCAGGACTGAGATACTGGAACAGGAAGAATAATACATATAATTTGTATGTCAATACCGGCAGTGCTGTTTCTCTCAGTAGTAATTATGTAACCGGTGTAATTAAAGATGAGCACAACGACCTGTGGGCATCCACCTGGTTTAATGGTATTAACAGGCTTAAAGCAGGCTCAGGAAAATTTGAACGCTTCTCCTGTTATAACCCAAAGACAAAAGCAACAGAACATAATGTATGGTTGGTTTACCAGGACCGGTTTAAAAATATCTGGGCAAGTACAGTAAATACCGGAAGGCTCTATACGTTTAACAGGCAAACGAATAAATTTGAAATTTTTGATGATAAGATCATAAACGTACAATGTTTAACAGAAGATCGTAACAATGAGCTTTGGGCAGGGAACTATGGCAGCTTAATTCATATTGATCGACAAAAAAAATCTCATCAGGTTTACCCGATCGGGTACACTGTAAGATTTATTCACGAGGATATCCATAAAAATTTCTGGATAGGAACCGATGGAGGTGGCTTACTTCTTTTTAACAGGACAAATGGCACTTATCAACGGTTTACAACTGGTGATGGACTGCCCAATAATAATGTACTCCGGATTCTTGAAGATCAGCATGGCATTCTCTGGATGAGCACCTACAATGGTTTGTGCAGGTTTGACCCGGTTAACAGAAGCTTCAGGAATTTTACTTATGCTGATGGTTTGCAGAGCAATCAATTCAGTTTCAACGCTGCACTTGCGCTTCGTTCAGGTGAATTTTTATTTGGAGGTATTAAAGGGTTTAATATTTTTCATCCGGATAGTATTAAAGAATCAAAAGAAGTGCCCCGTGTTTTTTTAACCGGATTAAAGATTGATAATACCCCGATTGAGGAAGAAGATCGTTATGTTACAGGAAGACAAGGGGAATATGTTAAGCAAATAAAAGTGCCCTACAATAAAGCAATATTATCTCTTGATTTTTTGGCATTAGATTTCACTTTAGCAGATAAATTACAATATGCCTATCAATTGAACGGTTGGGATAAAGACTGGAACAATACCGGAAGTAACCGTACTGCAAACTATACACGGATTCATGAAGGCACATATGTATTCAGCGTTAAAGTAATGAACGCATCTGGTGTATGGGGTGAAGAAACACAGTTACTGCAAATCACAATACTGCCTCCCTGGTACCGTTCCTGGGGGGCCTATATTTTATATGCCGTATTTATCATTGGTGCGGTTTACTTCTATCTGTTATATAACAAACGGCAGGAACGTTTACGGTATGAAATTAAACTGGCGCATCTTGAAAGTGAGCAGGAAAAAGAATTAACGGAAAAGAAGATTTCTTTTTTCACTCATATTTCACATGAATTCAGAACACCTCTTACGCTCATCATTAACCCGCTGAAAGAGCTTGTGAAAGAAAATATAAACGAAGATATTCATAAGAAGACAACCATGATTCACCGTAATGCAAAGCGGTTGCTGAGCCTGGTAGATCAATTGCTTCTTTTCAGGAAAGTAGAGTCGGTAGATCAGCAGATGCGCATTGAGCATTTTGATCTTGCAGATGTTTGTAATGAAGTGCACCTGAGTTTCAGTCAGCATGCTGTGATGAAGAACATCCGGTTTACGTATGAAAAAAATGAACAGGATATTTTTATTTATGCAGATAAAGAAAAAATCGAGATCATTCTGTTCAATCTTATTTCAAATGCTTTTAAATATACTGAAGCCGGCGGCGAGATTGGTTTAAGAATTTATGAGTATGAAAACAAGATTGAGATATTGGTTAGTGATACAGGGAGCGGTATTCCGGCAGAAACAGGGGATAAACTTTTTGAGTCATTTTACCAGGCCGAAAATACAGGTAAGGCATCTCAAACCGGTTTTGGAATTGGTCTTTATGTTTCTCAAAAACTGGCGCAGGCCCACCAGGGTCAACTGTCGTACAAAAGTGAACCTGGTAAGGGAACAACATTCAGTTTGAAACTGCTGAAAGGAAAAGCACATTTTTCATCCCGGCATATCAGTGAAGAATATAAATCAGGACAAACAATCCTGCACGAACTGGTTGAAGATCCCGAATCAGAAAATCTGCTTGCTCAGGAAACAGATACAAAACAAAACAAGTCAACTGTTATTGACAAAATAACATCTGGATTGCCAACAATGGTGATTGTTGATGACAATGCTGAGCTGCGTTCTTACATCAGGCAGGTTTTTGAAGGTACTTTTAATATATATGAAGCAGATGATGGAAGCACAGGTTACCAACTGGTGGTTAAAGAATCTCCCGATATAGTGATCAGTGACGTAATGATGAAACATGTAGGGGGTATTGAACTGGTGAAGCAAATAAAGGAAACGGCATCCATTGCACATATCCCGGTGATTCTTCTTACGGCAAGCTCTTCAGATGAAGTGAAGTTGAAAGGAATAGAAGGCGGGGCAGAGGATTATATTACAAAACCATTTGACCGGGAATTAATTGTTGCCCGTGTGCAAAATATCCTGAAAGGAAGAAACAGGCTGCAACAGTATTTCTTTAATACGGTTACCTTAAAACCAGCTTCAGGAGTGGCCGGGGAACACAAGGAGTTCCTTGAACGCTGTATTGCCATTGTAGACAACCATCTCGATAACCCAAATTTCAATATTCAAACCTTCTGCAAAGAAATTGGCATGAGCCATCCAAGCCTTTACAAAAAAATCAAATCAGTTTCAGGTTTAACGGTGAATGTATTTGTCCGCTATCTGCGCCTGAGAAAAGCAGCAAAGTTACTCATTAACACTAATAAAACGATTGTAGAGGTTACTTATATTACCGGCTTTAATGATGTACGGTATTTCAGAGAGCAATTCTTTAAGCTGTTTGAAATGAAGCCATCCGATTATGTAAAGAAATACCGGAAAGTTTTAGGGGCTACCCAGCCAAAAGGGTAATGTATTTACATCTGAAGTCTTTTAAACAATTCATTTTTTCTCCATCTTTTACTTTTTTCAACAAACCTTGTAATACCAGGTTGAAAAGGATGAAAATAGTGAGTTTGTCCCCCTGTTTTTATTATTTGTCCCCCCCTAAAAAGTCAAAGACTGGTTCAAATTTGGTCTGTTATTCAGGGAAGGAGATCTCTTTTCCATTTCTTTCAAAACAAAACTGCTGTCATATGACCAAAAACTACTGCCGTCTGCAATGGAGTAATATCTGCAGACAGGTTTCTCATGTTCAACTCAGGCAGGCCAGCCTTTCTCTTTTAACCGGCCTCTTTCTATTAATTATGTTGCCCCTGGCTTCTTTTGCGCAGGACAAAACTGTAACCGGTGTAATAACGGATGCAGAAAATGGTGATGTTGTAGCAGGTGCTACCGTTGTTGTTAAAAACAAAAAGACCTCGGTAGTTACGGATGTACAGGGTGTATTTAGTATTAAAGCCGCGGATGGAGATGTGCTGCAGATCTCAAATGTTGGGTATGCAGCAATTGAAGTTGCTGTTGATTTCAGCTCATCCATGCAAATTAAACTCACTGCAACCAACAGACAGCTGAATGAAGTAGTGGTGGTTGGTTATGGTACAAAGAAACGTGCTGATGTAACCGGTTCGGTTGTTACTGTACCCAAAAGCCGTTTGGAAAAACTTCCGGTAACCAACATCCTTCATGCAATTGAAGGTTCTGTTGCCGGTGTAAACATTACACAGTTTTCATCGGTACCGGGCAGCACTGCAGGTATTTTGGTAAGGGGGCAAAATTCAATTAATGCCAACTCCACTCCATTTATTGTTGTAGATGGAATACCACTGAGTAAAACCGGTGGAAGCACAAATGATATTAACCCCAACGATATAGCTTCTATTGAAATTTTAAAAGATGCTTCTGCCACTGCTATTTATGGGATGAACGGATCGAATGGTGTTATCCTTATTACTACCAAAAGGGGGGCAACCGGTAAGCCCGTTATCCGTTACAGTGGTTATATGGGTTTCGATAATATCGTAAAGACCTTAACCCCATCTACTCCTGAGCAGTATGTACAAAAATATACTGATTATAAAACACAGGTTCCTTCAGCACCTCAAACCGTTCTGCCAAACGCTTACGAAATTGCCAATTACAATGCAGGCAAATCAGTCGACTGGCTGAAAGAAGTTACACAACAGGGTATTATGCAGGATCATAACCTCAGTGTATCAGGTGGTACAAAAGATATGAAGTATTATGTATCGGGCGATTACCTGAAACAGGAAGGTGCAGTAAAAGGCTACCAGTATCACAGGGCTACCGTTAGGGCAAATCTTGATGTAAATATTACAGATTTTCTGTCGGTAGGTACTTCTTTCTTTTATACCAACAATAATTTCGACGGGGCCCGGGCCAAT
>JAKFDY010000499.1:0-2413 GCA_036675885.1 Lacibacter sp.
AAAATGCAAAAATTCCTGCTAAAATCCATTTCATCATAATGCCAACTAAGATATGCTCATCACATCTATGAGTAAATACCAAAGCGTGCGCGGCACGAGAGATTTATTACCCGCTTTAAAAAAGACCTTTAGAGCTATTGAAGCAAAAGCTTACGGCGCTGCTCAAAATTATGGCTTTAAAGAGATTGAAACTCCCATTTTTGAATTTTCTGACGTTTTTCACCGCTCTTTAGGCGAAACTTCAGATGCAGTCAGCAAAGAGACTTACACTTTCACAGATCGCGGCGGCGAATCGATCACTTTACGCCCCGAAGGCACTGCCGGAGTAGTTCGCGCTTATGTGTCAGAAGGTTTAGCTCAGCACAACCCAAACAAACTTTACTATGCGTTCAAAGAGCTGGTCACCAAAGCCGATAAACAGGACGATCTGCTATTGCAGGATTTTAAAACGCTCTTACCCATCGATACGGAACATATTGAAACAATTCCAGATGCAGAAAAGGAAGTGAAGTACAATTATCTTATTCAATGGATAAGGGAAACGGCAGCGGCTATTGAACAACTTGATCCGGATAAAATGAGTGCCGGTATTTCTTACCTGCTGTTGAATCTTGCTTATCGTATCGATTTCCTGATTGTTCCGGAAAGCCGGTTGTTATACGATCTTGAAGATCTTGTTGCGGTTTTCTTTATGAAAGATGATAAGCCGGCCAGTGAAAAGAACAAAATGATGCTGCAGGGTTTTTTAAAGATGATGCCGAAAACAAAAGAAGATGTTTTTCCCTGCCTGTTTCGAAGCAAACACAGTTTTGCAATTACACAGCCAACACAACAAAAAATAATTGCTGATTCTATTTTTGGTGCCAATCAAAACACAGTTTGGTTCAAGGAAAATAATCATCCGTATGTGGCACAGCAGATCAGTGAATATGGATTAGGTTATTGCCAGTATAATTTCAGTTTGCCAAAGCCGGTAAGTGATCTCTATCTTATTTTAATGAAAGTATCGTATGCTGATTTCTTTCGTGATCTCGGTTTTAGCGAAGAGTTGTATAATAGCAAAACACAACAATTCAACAGTGAGTTGATCGGGCAAGAGATCACCGGCATTATGGATGCATGGCGTGAAAAATATCCGCAGATCAATTTTAAAACAGAAAACCTGAAATATGATTCGTTACTCAGTTTTACATTGTCGTTTACTGCGGAGATAGAGTTTGTAAATACGGAAGTCAAATAAAACCGCTGATGATTGGAATTATATGATGGTATTGATGAAAACCTAAATGCAAAACACCTGACATGATTAAACCAGAGTATAAATATTCAGATATCACTGAAAAGATCATTGGCTGCGCCATGAAAGTGCATGGTAAAATGGGTAACGGGTATAGAGAAGTCATTTATCAGAGATGTCTTGAAATAGAAATGGGAAAAGCCGGACTTAAGTTTAACAGGGAGCTTGAAGTAAACGTTTATTATGAAGAAAGTATCGTTGGCAAGAGAAGAGTTGATTTTCTGGTGGAGGATGTGGTTTCTGTTGAACTGAAAGCCATTGCCGAACTGGATCAGGAAAATCTTAACCAGGCATTAAATTATTTGGAAGCATATAAAAAGAAGTTGGTTTGCTCATCAATTTCGGAGCAAAAAAACTTCAGTTCAAACGATTAATCAATTCAAAACAGAATTAACAACAAATCAACTTTAATTAACGAGATCAATAATTATCATCTCATCATTAAAAATCAAATCATAATCAATGCCATCAACAGTCGAGATAGTTGATTCCTTTAAGGATACCATCATACAAATTGCCACACAAACAGGCACAGGCACTGGTTTTTACCTCCGCCAGTACGATCTTATTGTCACCAATAATCATGTAGTTGATACAAATACAGAAGTAACTATAGCAGGTAAACAATTTGAAAAAGTGTTGAGTCGTGTGTGGTATACTGATCGAAAACATGATCTTGCTTTTTTACAGGCACCACCACAAGTGCAATTGCCTGAAATAAAACTTGGTGAATATGCACGAATGAAAGACGGAGATCCCGTGATTGCAATTGGTCATCCATACGGATTAAATTATACAGCAACGCAAGGCGTGATCTCCAAAGTTGATCGTGTGCGTGAAGGATTAAAGTATATCCAGATCGATGCTGCCATTAACCCCGGCAACAGCGGTGGACCTTTGGTGAACATGAATGGTGAGGTAATTGGTGTAAACACATTCATCATTCGTGGTGGCGATAACCTGGGTTTTGCATTGCCCGAACAATAACTGCGAACAGCACTGGATATTTATGCGCCTTATAAAGGCAAACCTTCTACACGTTGTCATGCCTGTGAATTTTTGGTATTGCCTGAGAATATTGATAACGGAAAGTATTGTCCTTCCTGCGGCAGTGAA
>JAKFDY010000500.1:0-6885 GCA_036675885.1 Lacibacter sp.
AATATTAGACCCCATTACTTTACTTGAAAACGCTACTATCGGAGATGCATTGAAATTGATGCGGGATAACAAGATTGGTGGTATTCCAATCATTGATAAAAATGGAAAACTGACCGGTATCCTCACCAACCGTGATCTCAGGTTTGAAACGAATGTGAAAAAGAAAGTGAGCGAAGTAATGACATCGGCCAACCTCATTACTGCACCTGAAGGAACAGATCTGAAGAAAGCACAAACTATTCTCAGCAATCATAAAATTGAAAAGCTGCCCGTTGTAAAAAAAGACGGCACACTTGCAGGCTTAATTACTTACCGTGATATGCTGCAGGTACAAAGTCACCCCAATGCAGTAAAAGATTCTTACGGACGTTTACTCGTTGGCGCTGCGCTTGGTATTACTGCTGATATGCTCGACCGTGCTGCTGCATTACAACATGTGGGTGTTGATATTGTAACACTCGACAGTGCACATGGTCACAGTAAAGGTGTGATCGATTCATTGAAGAAATTAAAAAAGAATTTCAAGAAACTACAGGTCATTGCCGGTAATGCAGGCACCGGCACAGGTGCAAAAGCATTAGCCGATGCAGGTGCTGATGCGGTGAAAATTGGTATTGGTCCAGGTTCTATTTGTACAACACGCATTGTTGCCGGTACGGGTGTTCCGCAACTCACTGCTATTATGGAAGCTGCCTTTGCATTAAAAACAAAAGGCATTCCGGTAATTGCAGATGGTGGTATCCGTTACACAGGTGATCTTGTAAAAGCATTGGCAGCAGGCGCATCAACTGTAATGATGGGTAGTGTGTTTGCCGGAACAGAAGAAAGTCCGGGTGAAACCATTATTTACGAAGGAAGAAAATTCAAACAATACCGTGGTATGGGATCTATTGGTGCCATGCAGCAAGGAAGTGGTGATCGTTATTTTCAGGATGTGGAAGATGGCATTAAGAAATTAGTACCTGAGGGAATTGAAGGCCGTGTGCCTTTTAAAGGAAATGTGAGTGAGATCGTTCACCAGTTCACGGGTGGACTTCGTGCAGGGATGGGTTATTGCGGGGCACAAACCATCAAAGATTTGCAAGGCGCACAATTCATTAAAATCAGTAATGCAGGTATGAAAGAAAGCCACGCACATGATGTGATCATTACAAAAGAAAGCCCGAACTATTCAAGATAACATTGACATTTCAAGTAACAATTATTAGCCCGATAGCATGCAAACTATCGGGCTAATAATTTCGAAATACTAACTTAAGCTTATTCTTACAATGGAAAATCAATACATTCCTTTTAAAACATTTAATTCGCCGTATATCGCTGAGCAAATAATCGCCGAATTGAAAAAAAACAGTATTGATGTAGAAGTTGAAAATGAAAAGCAATATTTCGACCCAAGTTTTGCTTTTAATCCAGCTGAAGCAAATATTATTCTGAAATTGAAATCAAATGATTTTACGAAAGCTTCGGATATTATAAATCATTTTTTTGAAGCTCAAGTGAATACTATCGACAAAGAGCATTACTTATTTCAATTCTCTGATCAGGAATTAAAGGATATTCTTTCAAAGCCAGATGAATGGGGAAGCTATGACTATCAGTTAGCTCAAAAAATCCTTGTTGAAAGAGGCCAGGAAATAAATAATAAAGAACTTGAAGCTTTGAAAAAAGAAAGAAATGAGGAACTTGCAAAACCAGAAAAAGCAAGTACGCTATTTATTGTTACAGGGTATATTCTTGCTGTTTTTATAGGTTTTGTTGGAATAATAATTGGGTGGCATATTGCAACAAATAAAAAGATATTAACTGATGGACAGAAAGTCTGGACATATTCACAAAAAGACAGAAATCATGGGAATATAATTAGGGTTATCTCTATTATTACGATGGTATGGTTTATAATTACAAAACTTTATAACGCTTATCTTAGTAACAGCTAAGAAATAATCAAAAACCATTTGCTTGAAAAAATTCCAACCCATTCTGCTATCGCTCCTCTCCGGCTTACTGTTCTTTGTTGCATGGCCCACGATCAATATCACCGTTGCGGTGTTTATTGCATTCATTCCATTATTCATTATTGAACAAAAGAACTATTCAGGTATAAAGTTTTTGGGGTTGATGTACCTCGCACTGTTCATTTGGAACATCAGCACCACCTGGTGGATCTGGAATGCAGATATGTTAGGCGCATGGTTAGCCATCATCGTCAACAGTTTACTGATGTGCATTCCATTAATGGGCTTCCGCTTCATGAACAAACGTTTTGGTTCTGTCATCGGTTATGCATCATTTATCATTTTCTGGATGAGTTTTGAATACCTGCACTTGCAGGATTGGGGACTAAGCTGGCCTTGGCTCACGATAGGCAATGTATTTGCCGGACGAACGAATTGGATACAATGGTATGAATACACAGGAACCAGCGGAGGAACATTGTGGGTGTTGTTGGTAAATGTGCTATTGTTCCGTTTAATAGAGGTGCAAGGCACGAAGTACGAAGTGCAAGTTGCAAACAACAAGGCACAAGGAACAAGGTACAAGGCACAATTGCAAGCTCCGGTACTTATTTCAGCATTACTTCTTTTTCCCATCTTACTATCACTTTTGATCAATAATAATCGGATCAGCGAACATCAGACATCAGACCTCAAAAATCCGACATCCCCCAACATCGTCATCGTTCAACCCAACATCGATCCTTACGAAAAATTATCAACCGGAACGTTTGAAGCACAACTGCAACAACTCATCCGTTTAAGTGAACAACAGATCGATAGTAACACAACATTATTGGTGTGGCCCGAAACAGCTTTGTATGCACCGAATGGTTTTGAGGAAATATCACTGCAACAGAATTTCTTTTTGAATCCTTTGTTTGCATTTTTGAAACGTCATCCAAAACTTAATTTATTTACAGGCATTGAAAGTTATCGTGTGTTCAGCGAACGTATTTCAAATGATGCACGACCAATTGATGGCACTTCCAATTTTTATGAAGTGTATAACGGCAGTGTATTGTTCGACAGCACTGGCCCAAAACAATTCTATCATAAATCAATGCTGGTACCCGGTGTTGAAACATTGCCCGGCTTTTTAAAATTTCTTGCTCCTGTGTTTGAAGAATTTGGCGGAACAGCAGGTGGTTATGCAAAACAGGAAGAACGCACACCCATCAACACAACCAATGGTTATGTAATTGCGCCAGCTATCTGTTACGAAAGTATTTATGGCGAATACATGAGTAAGTATGTTCGCAGTGGTGCCAACATTATTGCCGTTATTACCAACGATGGATGGTGGGGCAACACACCCGGCTACAAACATCACATGCTGTATGGAAAACTGCGTGCCATTGAAACAAGAAAATGGGTGTTGCGTAGTGCCAACACCGGCATCAGTTGTTTTATTGATCCTGTTGGAAATGTTTTTCAACCACAACCCTGGTGGACAGCATCAGCCACCAAAATGCATATACCCGTTAATAACCAACAAACATTCTTTGTACGTTATGGCGATCTGCTGAGCAAACTTGCACTGATCTTAGCAGGCATCCTCATCCTCTTTGCCATTTATCAAACCATTGCAGGCAAACAACGGAAAAAGATGTAAAACAACTGGTAAAATTCGGCCAATAACCACACAACGGTTTCGCCACCCTGTTATTTTTTGTAATTTCCCCGCATGCTACAAAAGATGCTGGAGGGCAATCATTCGCTATCTTATTTCATTACGGGAAAAGGCGATCAACCAATTATATTAATTCATGGATTTGGCGAGGATAGCCGTATCTGGAAACAGCAGATCAGTTATCTTGAAAACGATTATCGTCTGTTCATCCCCGATCTGCCGGGCACAGGTCAATCACAAATCGGTAAGAATGAATTGTCTGTTGAATCAATGGCCGAAGTCATCAAACAAATGTTGGATGAAGAAAAGATCGATCAATGTATCATGCTTGGTCATTCAATGGGTGGTTATGTAACATTGGCTTTTGCAGAATTATATCCCGAACGTTTAACGGCATTTGGGTTGATCCATTCAACAGCTTACGCCGATAGTGAAGAGAAAAAAACTGCACGACAGAAATCAATCACGTTTATCAAAGAGCATAGTGCAGCTGAATTTATGAAGACAACTATTCCTAATTTATTTGCACAACGTTTTAATACAGAACATAAAGAACAGGTAGATGAACTGATTTCACAAGGCAATCAATTTACAGCCGAAGCGTTAATAGCTTATTACACAGCCATGATCAACCGGCCCAACCGATCACATATCCTGCAAAAAACAACAGTACCTGTTTTGTTTTTTATTGGCGAAGAAGATAAAGCCGTAAACCCTGCCGATGCACTGGCACAAACAGCTTTACCCGCTGTATGCATGGCCAAACTTGTTCCCGGCATTGCACACATGGGCATGCTTGAAGCAACAACAGAACTGAACCATACTATTGAAGAATTTTGTAAAACAGTAACCAACTTAACTACCGGAACCACTGCCAGATGAAATAAATATTGAAAATTATCGCTCGAACTTATACCAACAGCGATGATAATTTTTAATGTTTATACTATATGGCAAAAAACAACGATCACTGACACATGAAACGATTTATACTGATTGTTTTTATTTTATTGTTTTTACAAAACAGCTATGCGGGCCACATTTCCGGTGGGGAGATGTATTATGCTTATGTTGGCCCAGGCCCAAATGGCGGAAGTATTTTTCGTGTTACACTGCGTTTGTTTCGTGATTGTAATCCGTTGAACAATACCGGGGGGCAACAACTTGCACCTTTACCATCTGTTGTTACATTTGGTGTTTTTAACAGGGGAAGCAACACAACATATATCGACAGTATTTCTGTAAACCGAACTGATTTCAGAACCCTCAGTTTACAAAACCCTTTTTCCTGCATCATTAATGCACCGCCCGTTTGTTATGAAGTAGGTTTGTTTTCAACCACAATAGAGTTAACCAACAGTACACAAGGTTATACAGTTGCATTTGAAACCTGTTGCCGAATCAATGGATTGTCGAATGTGAGTGGCGCAGGCACCGGTTCAACTTATGTTGCCAATATTCCAGGCACAGCTTTGTTAGGTAATGAAACAAATTCAAGCCCTGTGTTTGATACAAAAGATACGGCATTGGTATGCCGCAACAAACGTTTTGTATTACCCTTCAGTGCTACAGATCCTGATCGTGGCGATTCATTAAGTTATAGTTTTTGTGAAGCATACGATACAGACGGTACTCCCAATTCAACCAATCGTAAACCATTGCCCCCTCCGTATAGTCCGGTTGGTTACACCGGTGGTTATACAGGTGCATCACCTCTTGGTTCAGGTGTTACCATTCATCCGGTTACAGGCGTTATATCCGGCATTGCACCAACAGGTGTTGTAAACCCAAGTGGTGCATCTTTCTTTGTAGTGAATGTGTGTGTTACCGAGTGGCGAAGAGGCGTGGCTATTTCAATACACCGTAAAGATTTCACCATCCGTATTTCTGACTGTGATTTTGCTGATGCAGAACTGCCATTGGAGAACCGTACCTGCGATGGCTTTACACAAACATTTCAAAACCTTACACCCAGCACTGAAATTAAAACCTGGTTTTGGGATTTTGGTGTAGCAGGTGCAACAACTGATACATCAACACAAAGCATTCCCACATTTACGTATGCTGATACGGGCGTGTACAAAGTAATGCTCATCGTTAACCGTGGTGATGTGTGTACTGATACTTCGTATTCTGATATTTATGTGTTTCCCGGTTTTTTCCCTGATTTCAATTTGTATGATGGCTGTAAAAATGTACCCATACAGTTTACCGACAACACCACATCTGTTTACGGTGTTCCCAATTCATGGAAATGGAATTTCGGTAATCCTGCAACCTTAGCCGATACATCGAGGCTGCGAAACCCGCAATATACCTATCCGCTAAACGGAACATATAATGTGCAACTGATAGCAGGCAGTACCAAAGGCTGTTTAGATACCATCACCAAACCAATTAACATAACGGATAAGCCCACACTGCAGCTCACGAACGATACTCTCATTTGCTCTATTGATACGTTGCAGTTAAATGCATTTGGACAAGGGACATTTCAATGGTCACCAGCTTATAATATCAACAATCAAACAATTGCCAATCCATTGGTGAGTCCTGATGTGCCAACAAAATATTATGTAACAATTACACTGGCGCCCGGCTGTTTTAACACAGATTCAGTGATGATCAATGTAGTTGATTTTGTAACACTGCGTGCGCCAAACGATACAACGATTTGCCGTGGTGATTCTGTTACACTGAAACCGAGTACCGATGGTTTGTATTATTCATGGAGTCCGCCGAATTTATTTACCAATCCTAATGTGCGTGATGCTGTGGCAACACCTACTGCTGCATCAACATTGTTTACAGTAGTATCAACCATTGGTAAGTGCAGCCAAACAAGAACAGTAACCGTAAACACAGTTCCTTACCCACTTGTAAATGCAGGACCAGATGATGCTATTTGTTATGATGATACATTAACACTCACGGCAACCGGCGATGCAGAGAACTGGTTATGGTCGCCTGCTGCAACATTGGGCTCACCAACGAGTGCAGTTACCACAGCCTTTCCATTAACAACAACTAATTATATTGTAAGAGGCACGTCAAGTTTGGGTTGTCCAAAACCTGTGTTTGATACAGTGCAGGTAAGAGTGGTGCCCCCTGTTCCTGCATTTGCAGGAAATGATACAGCCGTTGTTGTTGGTCAGCCATTGCGGTTGAATGGAAGTGGCGGAACAATTTACCAATGGGTGCCCCCTGATTATTTGACGGACGCACTCATTCCTAATCCTGTTGCTGTGTTTGATG
>JAKFDY010000501.1:0-2205 GCA_036675885.1 Lacibacter sp.
ATACTGCAAAGTTGACCTTTTAAGATAATATAGAAAATACCACTAAGTGGTAATATGCTCATCTCATCAATGTCGGGGAAAAACAGACAACCAGGATGAAAATGAATGTCAAATTTGCTTTCTATCCCCTCATGATCAGCGTTTTACAGCCATTACAAACTTCTCTTTAAAGAAATCTTCGGTGAACAGCTGATCAATCTCCCAAACAATGGGCGACAGGCCACTTTCTTTCACTTCTTCTGCAAGATCGCCCCCTTTTAAGCAAATAAGTCCACCATAAAAAGGCTCATCAAATGCTGTGGCCGGTTTGCCTTGTCCTTTTGCTTTTAAGATAGGCAGGCTCCATTTCCACAAGTCTTTTAAAGGAGCAACAGCACGGCTCACAACAAAATCGAATTTGCGATTGACGATCTGTTCCGTACGTGTATGTTGCGTAGTTACATTCTTTAAACCGATGGCAGATGCCACTTCATTCACCACTTTTAATTTCTTGTTGATGCTGTCGGTTAAATGAAATTGTACTTCAGGAAAAAAGATTGCCAACGGAATACCGGGGAAACCACCACCAGTACCAAGATCGCATATCTGTGTACCGGGTTGAAAGTTGAACACCGCTGCAATGGCTAATGAATGCAACACATGTTTTTCATACAAACTGTCAATGTCTTTTCGGGAGATCACATTGATCTTTTCATTCCACTCTTTATACACCGCTTCGAGTTGTTGAAACTGCTGCAACTGTGCAGGCGTAAAATCAGAAAAATATTTAAGTACTACTTCCAATTGGCTCTTGGTTTTTTAAATAAAGTATTTGCAAATAAAAGATAATAAAACCATTGCCAGATATCAAGCAACGGGTAAAGCCAGAAAAGATCTTTTTCGTTGAGCCTGCTCATACTCTTGTAATAAATAATTCCCTGCAGGATCAACCTGAAACCAAACACGGCTAATGCCATCCACCAGTTAAAGAAAATAATGGAAGCTGCAAGCAAAGGATAGAATAAGAAATGTGAAAAAGCAAACAGACCTAATGAAAACTTATGAATGCCTTTGTAATGATTGCTGGTAGTATAATGTCTTGCCTTTTGGCTGCGCCATGTGCTCCATTTTGTTTTTGGTTCCGATAAAGTGAATGCATCTTCATCTATCACAACAGCAGTATTCTTTTTTGTTGCTACCTGGTTAATAAAAAGATCATCATCACCACCGGGTAACTGGTTGTGTGAAGAGAACCCTTTATTGCGGAAGAATAATTCTTTTTTGTAAGCAAGATTGCGACCTACACCCATATAAGGCATACCTGCTAGTGCGTAAGAAAAATATTGCAGCGCCGATAAAAATGTTTCGAAGCGGATAAGCTTATTCAGCAAGCCAGGCTTTTTATAATAAGCACCATAGCCCAACGCAATTTCTTTTCCATTGCTGAACGCTCCCTGCATCAACTCAATCCATTTACCACTCGCAGGTTTGCAATCAGCATCGGTGAGCAATAGCAATTCATACTTCGCTTCTTTAATACCAATAGACAAAGGAAATTTTTTCCCATTGATCAGTCTTGCTTCCTGCTTCAATTCAATGGGGCGAAGATTGCGGAACGGTTTCGACAGGTATTCCAGCACATACTTGCTGTCGTCAAATGAATTATCGTTCACTGCTATCACCTCAAAGGTCGATTTATAATCCTGCTGCAATACTTCGGGTAAATTGTCGGCAAGGTTTTGCGCTTCATCCCTTGCGCAAACCACCACCGAAACGGCATGCTGCATAGAGCTTTCCATTTTCGGCTTTTTGTAAAATGCCAAACGGAAAAAAAAGTACAGGTAGTAAAATACCTGAATGGCTGCTGTTGCACAGAAAGCAGCAAATAAGATTTCGGGCCAATGTACATTCATAAGCAGCTGCGAAAATATTGCATTGAAAGGAAAACCGGGAGGAATATTACTTGGTGGGTGAATTTAAGGAGTTGGGATTTTGGAATTTGTTTTTTGGATTTTGTTTTTTTATTCCTTGTGCCTTGCTCCTTGTTCCCTTGTACCTTTTATTTAAAAGCAAAGCCGCAGAGAACTGCGGCCTTTTTTTATCCAATCAATTGCAATGACAAAAACTGTATACAAAATTTAAATAACCATGCGGCTAAGAACCGGGCTGTACAGCAGCTGACCATAAGGACCAACAGCACCCACACGGCAGTAATACACCGTGCCC
>JAKFDY010000502.1:0-31989 GCA_036675885.1 Lacibacter sp.
GGCTGTCATTCTTTTCATTTTTATACGAAAGCGAATCGAATTTGAATTCAGGATGTGGCTTGGTAAAATATTCTTCCAGGTAATTTTTTTCTCCTTTGCGTAAAGTGGAAATCCGTCTGTTCTTCGCATATTCGTAAGCAACCACATTTGCGCTTCCTGTAATTTTTCCGTCAGGAGTAATTTCTCCAAGAATAGAAGATACTAACCTGAAGCGATGCTTAATATCACCTAATGGTATAAACTGTGCTAATTCTTTATCAACAATAAATCCTTCTGTAAACTGCACATCCCATGGAATTAAAAACGGTGGATTGCTGTAATTGGTAGCGTCAATCACATACGGTGTTTGATCGACCTCTGCATACACATACACATTATTAAACTGGTATAAGAAGGGATAGGTAGCATTTATTTTTCCGTTGTTTCTTGTACTTACCAAAAGCGGGTATGCCTTTAAACCAGCATCACGAAGGAGGCTTATAAGAAGCAGATTCATATCTGCACTATTACCGCTATGCTTTTCAACTGCATTTTTAATGCCCACATCACTCCATTTCGATGATTCTCCATTCCAGGTGACCTCTTTCTTTACATATTTGAGGATAGTTACAAGCTTTTGATAAGGATCTGTAACTGATTTAAGTTCGCCCGGTAATGGAGTGTTTTTATACACATTTTTTTTGATCTGCAAGCCGAAGCTTTCGTCATCCAAAAGTTCTTCAGTGAGTTTGGCCCAAGTTGTAATTCTTGGTTGTCCGTTAATTGCTCTTAACTGAAAATCGATTCGTTGCAGGTAATCTTTGGAGCTACTCATGAAAGGTTCCCTGTCAAGACCGGGAATATTCACCATGATAAATCGCTTTGTTTGATTGATACCTTCTGTTGTTTCTTTAACAGGCAACGATCGTTTTATCATGTAAGTAAACTCCAGCTCTTTTGGAATTTCAACATTGTATTCACTATAACGAACAGGATAGGGGCGTTGAAATACCCAGTCTTCAATTTCAATATAGTTTCGTTTACTGTCTTCATAACGGTATTCAATAATGCTCCCCACTTTTACGTTTGGCAATGTAAATACCATCATCTCAGATTCGCTTCCGAGTTTTTGTTCCATCACTGATTTTTTTTCCATTTTTGTTACTTCAACTTCACCGTTAGCGTTTAAATTAAACGTTTGTCCTTCTATACCACGGATTCGTTCACGATTGCCTACACTGTAATATGGTAAGCGCACATTTGCAAGCTCCAATGCTTTTTCGTTGAGGATCTTAATACGAATGCGGGTGGTGGTTTCATTTACAAAATCTGATGATGTAAAGTAGTAACGCACTTCTGCAACATCAAGCAGGTATTCTGCAGTTGCTTCTTTATCGTAACTGCATTCTTTTGTTTTAAATTCTTCTTTGTCAATTTTTCCGAACGAAGGAATTTTTTGGGCTGTGGTTTGGGTGTGGAGGGTAACTAGCAGCAGCAATACAATGATGCCTTTCATGTTGATGTGATTTTAGGATATACAATTATAAAAAACAATTGCAAGCAAACTCAATATCTGCATAAAAAAATCCCTCTTATTTTTAATGAATAAGAGGGATTACTTAGCTTAAAAAATGAGCGATCAGTACTGCTCTAACCCACTGAAGAAAAAGCTTCCTTCAATTTTTGCATTATCATCACTGTCACTTCCATGCACTGCATTTTCACCAACTGATGCAGCATATAATTTTCTGATGGTTCCTTCATCTGCTTTTGCAGGATCTGTTGCGCCAATAAGTGTGCGGAAATCAGACACTGCATTGTCTTTTTCAAGTATAGCTGCGATAATAACACCACTGCTCATAAACTCAACCAACTCTCCGTAGAAAGGACGCTCTTTGTGAATAGCATAAAATTCACCTGCTTTTTCTGCACTGAGTTTTGTCTGCTTAAGCGCTACGATGCGGAAACCTGCTTTAATAATTTTGTCTAAAATAGCACCGGCATGACCGTTCTTCATTGCATCGGGCTTGATCATTGTAAACGTACGATTGCTCATGGTTTTCTTGTTTTTGCGCCGCAAAGATAGGGGAGAAGAGGCAAGCTGCAAGGAACAAGACACAAGAAGAATAAGCAATATCCAAAACCCAATACCCAAAAATCAACGAATCGAATCACTAAAAGAAAACTACAAACTATGAGAAACGGGAACGTTTCAGAATTCTTTACCCATAACCCATAACTCTTAACCTAAGCTGTAACTTAGAACTCAATAACTCAGAACTTCTGTTCTCCAACTCCTAATTCTCTCTCAACTGTTTCAACTCCATCATTTCCCCTACATTTGCAGCCGCTGTTATGCAAGCAATTAACGAATTATACCCTTTACTGAACACGCCTGCAAAGGTGGTTATCACAACTCATCAGAAACCCGATCCCGATGCGATGGGTTCTTCGCTGGGTTTATACCATTTATTAGTTCAGCTTGGCCATACGGTTCAGGTGATCTCCCCAACCAATTGGGCGGCTTTCCTCGACTGGATGCCCGGTTGCGAAAAGGTGCTGAATTACGAAATAACCATCGATAAGAGTAATACAATAATAAATGAGGCGGATTGGATTTTTTGCCTCGATTTCAATGCGTTGAACCGGTTGAAACGAATGGGACAGGTGGTAGGCGATGCAAAAGCCAAGAGGGTTTTGATCGATCACCATCGTGAACCACAAACCGAAGTATTTGCTTACGGGATCAGTGAGATGACCAAGAGCTCCACCTGTGAGATGATCTATGATTTTATTGTGAAAAGCGGGCATGCCGATAACCTGAACATGGATATGATGAAGTGCCTTTACGCCGGTGTTATTGGCGATACAGGCAGCTTCCGTTTTGCATCAGCCAGCGCTACGGTGTTTGAAATGGTAGCCGATTTTAAGCGTCGGGGGCTTGAGCATACGGTGATCCACGAAAACATTTATGATAATTTTTTGGAGAACAGGTTCCGTTTTATAGGGCATGTGCTCAGTAACCATTTAGAGATTGATTACCAGTTAAACACGGCCCTGATCTGGGTTACAAAGCAGGATTTACTCCGCTACCAGATAAAAACCGGCGATACTGAAGGGCTCGTAAATTACCCGCTTGGCATCCAGGGAATAAAATTGGCCTGCATTGTGATAGATAGAGACGAAAAAAGAAAATGGAGCTTCCGCAGCAAAGGTGACTTTGATTGTAATACTTTTGCCCGCACCCATTTTAATGGTGGAGGGCATTTTAATGCAGCCGGTGGCGAAACCGACGACAGCCTTGATACAACCCTCAAGCATTTTAAAGAAGTGATTCATAATTATAAATCGCAGTTAGAAACGTTTTAAAAACAAACAATGAAGACAATTCAATCAATTTTTGTAGCCCTGCTGGCAGTAACGGTGCTGGCGAGTTGCGGTGGCGGTTCTTTTAAGAAAACAAAGGGCGGCTTGCTGTATAAAATCATTCCCGGTAGTAAAGGGAAAAAAGTATCTGCTGGTAAATTCTTCGAATTACAGTTTGGTGAAACCCGTTATAAGGGTAGTGATAAGGATACATTGCTTTCTGATCCTGCAAATATTGGCAGCCAGATTGTTCCTTTTGATTCTGCAACCTTGCCTCCTGATTACTACGCAATCTTTGCGCAAATGGCAAAAGGTGATAGTGTGATCATCCGTCAATCAACTGACAGTATCATTAAACAAAGTCAGGGTATGTTACCTCCTTTCATTAAGAAAGGTGCGTTCATCGTAAGTACTTTTAAAGTACTTGATGTATTGGATACAAAAGAAGATGCCGATAAAGCAAATCTTGCGATTATGGAAAAAGCAAGAACAAGAGATTCTATCCGTGCATTAGAGCAAATTAAAAAAGACGACAAGATCATCTCAGAACATCTTGCTAAAAACAACATCTCTGCAACGAAAACTGCAAAGGGTGTGTATGTTACTGTTTCAAATCCAGGTGCTGCTGAAAAAGCAACAGATGGACAGCAGGTGTCTGTAAAATATACAGGTATGAGCTTTGACGGTACTAAGTTTGATTCAAATGTTGATTCAACTTTTGGTCACCTTGATCTGTATACATTTGTATTGGGCAGTGTACCTCCAGGCAGTATTGCAGGTTTTGAAGATGCGATCAAGCAAATTGGTAAAGGTGGTAAACTGAAAGCTTATATCCCTTCTGCATTAGCTTATGGCGCTCAAGGTTCACCTCCCAGAATTAAAGCAAACGAAAGCCTGGTATTTGAAATTGAGTTGATTGATGTAACAACGCCTAAGCCTGTTACACCTCCTCCTCCTGCAACAGGCGGAAAACAATAAAGAAGTTTATTGAAGGATAATAAAAAAGGAAACGGCTAAGCTGTTTCCTTTTTTATTTGTTGAATTTCTGTTAGAAATTTAATTTAAAGCCTACGCTTTACTGTAAGCTTCAAAAAGCCTGATGGTTTCCATTGCTTCTTTTACATCATGCACCCGCAAAATACTTGCACCTTTTGTAAGAGCAATGGTATTTAAAACGGTTGTTCCATTCAGTGCTTCTTCGGGAGTGATCTGTAATGTTTTCCAGATAGTTGATTTGCGGCTGAGTCCTGTCAATATCGGCGCATGAAAAATTTGCAAAGCCTCCATGCTTTTCAGCAACTGGAAATTATGTGTAATGGTTTTGCCAAAACCAAAACCGGGATCAAGAATAAGATTAACAATACCTGCCGCTTTGCATGCAGCTGTTTTCTGTATAAAATAATCAACCACTTCTCTTGTTATATTTTCATAAGTGGGATTTTGCTGCATGGTATCAGGTGTTCCTTGCATGTGCATGGCAATGAAAGGAACGTTTAATGAAGCCACGGTTGAAAGCATAGCGGCATCCATATCACCGGCACTGATGTCGTTTACCATATCAGTGCCTGCAGCAACGGTTTCTCTTGCCACTTTTGCATGATAGGTATCAATTGAAAGAAAGACGGAAGGGAATTCTTTTTTTATGGCTTCAATTGCCGGTATTACACGTTTCAATTCTTCATCAGCAGTTAAACGATCACTGCCGGGCCGGGTGCTTTGTCCGCCAATATCAAGTATGGCAGCACCTTCACTGATCATTTGTTGCGCTTTCTGCAATACTACGCTTTGTTCAATGCGGCTGTCGCTGTAAAAGGAATCGGGTGTAATATTTAGAATGCCCATTGCCACCGGTTTATCCAGCACTAATAATCTTCCTTTGCAGTTGAGTGTGTACATTGTATTTTTGGGAACTTAGCTGATACTTCGTCAAGGTTTTTGACAGCAACAAGTTCAGCACGAATTAACGAAACAATTTTCAACCGTTCATGAATACGATCGAGCAATATACGCAGGCAGTAAACCAATGCAGGGATATCTTTAAGAAAAAGACGAGTGACTATGGTACTTCATGGCGGGTATATCGCACAATTTCCATTGTTGATCAGATATACATCAAGGCAAAACGTATCCGCACCATCCAGGAAAAACAGGAACAGAAGATCGGCGATACCATTGCTTCTGAATTTAAAGGTATCCTGAACTATGCGGTGATGGGTTTGATTCAATTGGAACTACCCCCCAGCGAAGGTGAAGAGTTGTCGGTTGAAAAAGTAATGGAGTTGTACAACGATAAAATTACGAAAGCGCAATTGCTGATGCTCGATAAAAATCATGATTATGGCGAAGCATGGCGTGAGATGAGCCAGGAAAGTTTTGTTGACCTGATGCTTGCCAAACTGCAACGCATCCGCCAGATATTGCAGAACGATGGTAAGACACTTGTGAGTGAAGGGATTGATGCTAACTATTACGACATTATCAACTATGCAATATTTGGTTTGATTTTGATTGAAGAAGGAGCACACAAGGGATGAAGTGAAGTACGATGTACGAAGTTGGAGGTACGCCCCGTCTGACGGAAGAAGCATGAGTGTGATTTCAGATTTTAGAATGACGATTGTAGATTGGTTTCTGATCTTGCCCTTTGCCTTTGCTTATTACCAATTAACTATTGTCTATTCACCATTGACCATTCACAATTCACAACATGAATAAATCGCTTACACTATCCCGTTGGTTCGTTGGTATTCTTTTCATTTTTTCTGGTTTGGTTAAAGCAAATGATCCTTTGGGATTAAGCTATAAGATGCAGGAGTTTTTTGAAGCCTGGGGTGTGCAGGGCTTTCATGATTATACATTAGCACTTTCCGTGTTGATGAATGCGTTTGAGATCATTGCGGGGGTGGCGGTGATCATCGGCTGGCGAATGAAACTTTTCAGCTGGCTGTTGTTGTTACTCATCATCTTTTTTACATTCCTCACCGGTTATGCATGGCTTGCAAAGAATGCAGATGGTACAGCTAAGTTTGCATCCTGCGGTTGCTTTGGCGATTGTTTGCCGTTAACACCGCAACAGTCATTTTTAAAAGACCTCTTGTTGCTTGTGTTGATAGGATATATTTTCAAGAATAGGCATGCGATAAAACCATTGTTTAAGAAAGAGCTGATCAATGCCTTCCTCATTTTCGATGCAGCCTTGCTTTCATTTTTGTTTCAATGGTACACGTTGAAGTATTTACCGGTTGTTGATTGTCTGCCATTCAAGAAAGGAAATAATATCCTTGAGTTGAGAAAGTTACCTGCTGATGCAATGCCTGATAAATACGAGTATGAATTTGTGTATGAGAAAGATGGCAAGCAGCAATCGTTCTCAATGAAAAACTTACCTGACAGTACCTGGAAATTTGTTGACCGTAAGCAAACTCTTGTAGCAAAAGGAAAGAACAACGAGCCAAAGATTAAAGACTTTGATCTCAAAACGCCTGATGGCGCAGACATCTCTTCTGAAATACTTGAGCAGAAAGGAATTTATTATTTTTTGTTCCTGCAAAATTTCAATAAGCTCAGTACAAAAGACGCTTGGGTGAAACAAATGAGCAAGCTCGGGAAAAATCAAAAGCTCATTATTGTTACAAGCGTGCCTGATATTGCAAAAGATTTTATTGCATCAGACACTATACTCAGCCAGATGCAGTTGATCACCTGTGATGTAACAGCTATTAAAACAGCTGCACGTGCAGTGCCTACTTTGTATAAAATGAAGGGGGCAGTGGTGGAAGGAAAATGGAGTGCTGCAAATTTTGATCAAATTGATTAACTTTAGGAAAAATAATTAAAAATGGAAGAAATTATTTTCTTAGTTCAAGAAAGTGATGAAGGCGGGTTTACTGCTAAAGCACTTGGCGTTTCTATTTTTAGTGAAGCTGATTCAATGTAGCAATTGCGCCTGGAAGTAGTGGATGCCGTATACTGCCATTTTGATGATGAAAGGAAACGTATCATCCGCCTGCACATTGTGAAAGAAGAAATTATTGCCGCATGAAATTTCCACGGGACATCAGTGGTCAGGATCTAATCAAGTATTTGAAAGATATGGTTATGAAGTAACAAGACAATCTGGTAGCCACATAAGATTAACAACAATAAAAAACGGGGAGCATCATATCACGATCCCAAACCATAGCCCGTTAAAGATTGGAACGCTTTCCTCCATATTGACAGACATTGCAACTCATTTCAATCTTTCAAAAGATCAATTCATATCGGAACTATTTAAATAACCTGTAGTTGTATTCCTATTTTCTTCGAAAACTTTTTTATGGCTTGCTCGTATTGATGGGCGTGGTTACTGTTGTGTTCTGGATGTTCCAGGGCTTTGGTGATCCTGCACGATTGGTAATGGGGCAAACAGGCGACAGTGCAACCATTGCCAACATCAAAAAGGAATTATACCTCGATCAACCAAAATGGAAACAGTTTTTATTGTACGTAAATGATGTGTCACCCATCGCTGTTCACAGTAAAGAAGAAATTGAAAAGAAACAGCTGGAAGGTTTGTTCATTGGTGGAGAAAAGAAACTTGGCATTAAGTGGCCTTACCTGCGACGTAGTTATCAAACAAAAAAACAAGTTGGTGAGATATTAGTAGAAGCTTTGCCCGGCACCATTATGTTGGCACTGGCAGCAATGGTACTTGCAACAGTATTGGGCGTTTTTCTTGGCGTGATCGCTGCTGTAAAAAAAGATACATGGATGGATACGTCGGCCGTGTTCAGCAGTATCATCGGTATTTCTGCGCCATCATTCTTCATGGGTATTCTGATCGCTTATTTCTTTGGTTTTGTATTAAGCAAGTACACTGGCTTAAATATGACCGGTAGCTGGTTTGATATTGATGTGCAGACAGGAGAACATTATTACACACTTCAAAATTTACTGCTGCCTGCATTAACCTTGGGTATTCGTCCACTGGCAATCATTACACAACTTACAAGAAGCTCCATGCTCGATGTGTTGAACCAGGATTATGTGCGTACAGCTTATGCAAAAGGCTTAAGCAGACGAACTGTTATTTGGAAACATGCATTACGCAATGCATTGAATCCCGTTATCACCGCCGTTACAGGTTGGTTTGCCGAACTGTTGGCCGGCGCTTTCTTTGTGGAATATATTTTTGGATGGAAAGGAATTGGTAAAGTAACGGTTGATGCATTGGAAAAATTAGATTACCCCGTTGTAATGGGTAGTGTGTTGTTGAGCGCTTTTATTTTTGTGTTGATAAACATTCTTGCGGATATGTTATATGGTATGGTTGATCCGAGAGTGAGAGTGGAGTAGAAGTGCAAAGTACGAAGTTGGAAGTACAAAGTACGCACCGTCTAACGCCCTCGTCTGAGGGATTCAATTCATCAACTCAATTAAATCAATATGCGCTGCTGATTATTTCAATTATGGTAATAGCGGCGTTCAATCTGCAGGTGTTTATGTCTGGCATGATCGATTTCGTAAAGAGGTAGTTTGGTAATGATTTCTGCTTCTATAAAAAATCAAGAGCTGCCTGGAAAAGCAGCTCTTATTAACGATTAACAGCTGACCGAATTTGCACAGCCAGTATTTTTAAGATGGACTTACATCCATTTAACGAGATAGAGTTTAAACTCATCTCTCAATTCATTTATTACTTTTTCAAAGATTTCAAATTCGTCTTTGATCTTTTTATGCTCCTCCACCTGTTGCGATTCAACACGGCCAGCATGCTCTTTTATATCCAGCATTGCTTTGTGAGCGTGTTCATTAATGTTGTGGCGTAATTCATCGATGCTGTTTCGCTGGATGATAAATTGGTTTTGAAAATGCTCAACAGCTTTCATTGCATCAAGACCTGTGTTTTTCCGGGCAACTTCTGTTAAGCGGTTTTCAAGAATGTCAAGCTCATTATCGTAAAAGTCAAGTGCCTTTAACCAATCCTGGTGTTCGGCTACAAGATGCGGAACTGCTGTATAGCTCATGGTATTCAGTTTTATATGTTTCTGAAGCATGTTAACATGCCAAAGTTTCCTGAATACAGTCAATTAAAACATGATGGGAGTCAGCAAAAAGAATGAGAGTTTTCAGGATTGTTTTGTAATGCCCTGAAGCGGGCCTGCCCTGGCTTTACGTTACTTAATGATCACTTCTTTCACCGCATGTTCATTAAACAGTTCATTAATGCGGTTACGGATCTTTTCTTTTTGATATAGTAATTCCTGTTTAAGCGGAGCAACAGTTGTTGTAATGATGAGCTGCTGATTAACAAGTTTAATATCATCAGTGTATTTGGCAATGGTGTTGCCCATGAGTTCGGCCCACACATCTTTTATCTCCAATGCACGCACTCTTTGCTTGAGTTTACTTTGTTTGAGAAACTGTTCCATTGCTTCCTGTATACTCATTTCAGCCATAGAGCGAAGGTAATTTAAATTGGCGATCCGTGAATGGTCAATAGGCAATAGACAATAATCAATATGCAATAAGCAATGGTGAACGGGTAAGAAACGAAGTCATGAGTTGCATATTGCCAGTTGTCAATTGCCAATTTGTTTTACGTCAGTTCAATCAGCTGCACTTTCTTACCCAACGCTTCAAATGCAGTAACAATGCGGTCGGCGTGGGGGTCGGTTAAAAATACCTGCCCGCCAAACTGTGTGCATACATAATCTAATAAATTGTGCATACGGATGGCATCCAGCTTTTCAAATACATCATCTAATAAAAGGAGTGGAGCAAAACCTTTCTGTTGTTTTAATACTTCGGCTTCTGCAAGTTTTAAACTGAAGAGTAAACTTTTACGTTGTCCTTGTGAGGCCGTTTGCTTAAACCCTTCATCATTCAACGAAAACAACAGATCATCTTTATGAATACCGGTAGTGCTTCGTTGCAGCAGGTAATCTTTTTCTCTCGATTGCTGCAACAAACATTCAAATGATTGTTCAAGCAGTTTACTTTCATAACTCACTTTTACAGGTTCTGTTTTACCGGCAATGGTTTGGTAAAACTGCAATACCTGTTCATTAAAGCCCGGTAAAAAATATTTCCGTTTTGTATGTATGTAATTTCCAGCGGTGAGTAGTTGATCATCCAGCACATCAAGCAATGCATCATTCCTTGTTTGCGTTTGCGCACAGTTTTTTAAAAAGCTATTCCGCTGCTGAATTATTTTATTGTAAACGATCAGTTGCTGCAAATAGGTTGCATCTAACTGCGAAAGCATTGAATCTAAAAACAAACGACGTTCTTCACTGCCACCAATGATCAGCTCCACATCATCGGGTGCAATCACCACGCAGGGATATTTACCGATATGCTGTGAAAATTTTTTGTAGGGCACTCCATTGCACGTGATCTCTTTCTTCCCCGTTTCACGCAACACAATATTGATCACTGTTTCTCCTGTTTCTTCCTGCAATTGACCTTCGATCCTGAAGCCCTGCAGACCATGTTGCACATTGGCACTGTCGGTTCCGTAACAATAGCTTTTGGTAAAGCACAGGTAGTGAATAGCATCGAGGAGATTTGTTTTACCAATGCCGTTTGCTCCCGTAATGGCCACGATCATTTCATCGAACGTAAAACGCTGATGAGTATAGTTTTTGAACTGTGTAATACTGATCGATCTCAGGAACATGGGCTGCAAGATAAGAAGAGGATAGATGTGATTGATGTTTCCAAAACCTTTATCGGGTGATATAAAGCAAAACCCCGGTAATTAAAATTTCAGAGGCTGCAGGAGATTGCAGTCTTTTTTCTTTCTTTGTTGATATGAGTACGACGATGAATCTTACGGCAGCAGATTATATTCAGGCATTGGAATTGCAACCGCATCCTGAAGGTGGTTATTATCGTCAGACCTATGCAAGTGAGGAACAGTTGAACGCCGCTGCATTACCTCAACGTTTTGGAGGAGATCGATCTGTTTCAACTGCAATTTATTTTTTGCTTGAAGGAAAAGATTATTCAGCCTTTCACCGCATTAAAAGCGATGAGCTATGGCATTTTTATACCGGCGGCGGGTTGCATATTTATGTCATTCATCCTGACGGAAGAGGAGAAGTGTTGTTGCTGGGGAATGATCTTGCGAATGGTTATCGTTTTCAGCAGGTAGTTAAAGCAGGTTGCTGGTTTGCTTCGAAACCTGCGAGTGAAAACAGTTTTTCATTAGTTGGTTGCACCGTTGCTCCCGGTTTTGATTTTGCTGATTTTGAAATGGCGAGGGAAGAAGAACTGCTGAAACAATATCCGCAACATCAACAATGGATTCGACAGTTGTGCAGGTAAGTTCCACTTGAGTCTTTTATTATTTCTTGTTTATGGAAATGATAAAAGATTTTTGCATTCGGTAACAATTAGATTTAAGTCCTCTCAGATTTTTGTAAGAAAGCGGAATGCTTATGACACATCATTTTTCAAAGATGTAAGAATTGCCATTTTTAAGAGTAGTAGTTCCGTTAAAATTTATCCCTCTTATTTTCCCGAAACCTTGTACTTTACAACACCTTGAATCTATATACTCATAATCAATGATCAGGGTATCAATATCGGTACTTTTCAATCGTAAATAAACAGTATCAAGTGTATAATCGGGACTGGCGTAAAGATTGTTATTGTAAACATTAACAAATGAGAAATAGCCACAGGTGTTGCTGATAAGAACTGGGTCTGCGCAAGGCCTTAATATCATAGAGTCTCTTTCATAAATAGAAGCTGGGCCAAAAACCAGATCCTGTTTTGTAGTCTTATCTAAAATTTTAAAATAGAAGTTTTCAGAACAGTTTGCATTTAAACAAGGGTCACAACTTATGGAACAGGAAAATATGACCAAAAGTAAAACGAGGTTTTTTGTTGATCTCATAAACAAAGGGGGTTAGCATATTAACAAATATGTTCGTCTCTAAAGTTAAGAAATTCCACCGATAACTTAAGGTTCACACATCTCTATAAAACAACGCCAGAGAAGCTACAACATGTTGTTCAGTTTCAGGTATTGCAACAACATAATCGTCTTGGCATCTTTTATCTCACCTGTTTCAATCATGTGCATGGCTTTTTCGAAGGACAGTTCTAATACTTCAATGTTTTCCTGTTCGTGTTCAACTCCGCCACCTTCAGCTATTTTCATTTGCGGCTCATACGCTGCAATAAAGAGATAAAGAATTTCTGTAACTGATCCCGGCGACATATACGCCTCATACACTTTTTTGATTTCTGTTACTTTGTAACCCGTTTCTTCCTCTGTTTCACGGCGAATGCAATCTTCAGGATTGTCTTTGTCTAACAAACCTGCACATACTTCAATGAGCATACCTGTTTCATTACCGTTGATATAGGTAGGCAAACGGAATTGTTCTGTAAGAATGACTGTTTTTTGCTGCAGGTTGTATAATAATATAGCAGCGCCATTACCACGGTCGTAAGCTTCACGTTGCTGCACCTGTATGCTGCCGTCTTTCTTGCGATATTCGTAGGTTACTTTCTTTAACGTGTACCAGTTGTTGGAAAGAATATCGGTTTGCAGAATATTGATATTGCTGTTCATAGTTTGATGAAGGTAAAGTTTTTTAAGAACAGATATCAGTGTTAAACTTAAGGATAAGCATTACCCATTCTTCATCTTGTAAATCACCAAAAAAGCCAGCACGATCAAAACCAAAATCAAAAAAGTAGTAATAATAATTAACGACTGATTCGGCACCGGTTTGTGTTTCCGTTTTCTGCGCTGCTGTTGTAATTGATGTGAGAGTTGTTTATTAAGATCGGCCACAGCATGCCGCATCTTTTTTTCATCGGCCATGCGTAATCCTTCTTCGGCATCGCTCATCATATCAGAAGATGAAAGACGTTGCTCCACGGCATTCCGTTCTTCAGGCGTAAGATTTCCCTGCAGGTATTGGAGTAATTCCTGTTCAGTGAGGTCGTCACGCTGGTTCAATATGTCGAGCAGGTTATCGGCCATTATTCTGTTGTTTCAGCAAAATCATTTTCAAGTTACGTTTTCCGTTCTGAATATAGCTTTTCACCTGCATTAAACTGTAACCGGTGCTGGCAGCAATATCGGTATAGCTTTTTTTCTGCAGGTAAAACAGTTCAATACAGGTGCGTTGTTCAGGTATCAGTTCAGTTACGGCAATGGTTAGCCGCTCCAATAATTCATCTTTTTGCAAATGTTCGGTGTGGTTCACATCTTCTGCAGGCGTGGCCATCATCTGCTCACTCAATTCTTTGGGCAACTTGCCTTTATCACGCAGCTGCATCAGGCAATGGTTCTTCGCCACCATGTAGATCCAGCTCTTAAAATAATCCACTTTGTATTTGCCCAGTTCTTTAATGGCTTTTTCAAACACCTGTTGCACGGCATCCTTGGCTTCCTCTTCGTTCTTCAGATATTTCATACACACACCAAACAACAACACTGTATAACGTTGCAGCAACTGGCCAAGCCATTTATTATCGCCATCGTGGTAAAAGCGGTTGAGTAATTCCTGGTCGGGTATGGTGGAGTAGGTTGTATTCACAAACAGGTTTGTGAGGTCAAGTTAGTTATTTCTGTTGAAGAGATGCAATGGCACACAAAATTCCATATATTCATAGAAACGAATTTTGTAAATGAATAACGCCCTTTGTATTGTTCCGGTTGCGCCTGTCCGTAAGGAGCCGCATCAGGAATCAGAAATCACTTCCCAATTATTATTTGGTGAAGCGGTGGAGCTGCTGGCATCGCATGGCGAGTGGGTAGAACTGGTATGTCTCTATGATGGTTATACGGGTTATTGCTTGCGCAACCAGCTTACAGAAGTAAGTGAGGCCATTGCATTGCAAGACCAGGTGGCATTGGTGAATACATGGAGCGGTGTAATGCTGATGAACGATGTGCCCATGCATGTTCCTTTTGGCAGTGCAGTGCCCGGTTTACAAAATGGCGAAACGCTGTGGGGGAATCATAAAATAAAAAGCAGCAGTAAGCTGGTAATGGAAGGTGCTTATGTGTTTGATGAAGAAAGCATCAGGCAGGTGGCATTTGTGTATTTGAATTCGGCTTATCTCTGGGGTGGGCGCTCAGTATTCGGTATCGACTGCAGTGGTTTTGTGCAAGGGCTCATGCGTTTCTTTGGAAAGAAATTACCACGCAACTCTGCCAACCAGGCAATGGTGGGAGAGGATCTTGGATTTTTGCAGGAAGCCCGTTGCGGTGATCTTGCTTTTTTTGATGATGAAGATGGAAAGATTATTCATGTTGGGTTACTGTTGAACGATCATGAAGTTGTACATGCAGCAGGTAAAGTGCGTATCGATAATATTGATGGAGCCGGCATTATTCACAGCGAAACAGGCGAGCGAACGCATCGGTTAAGGATGATCAAAAGAGTTTAAAAACAAAATCCAAAACCCAAAAACCAAAATCCAAGAACCCAAGAGGCAAGAAACAACAACAGGACTAACTCATAACCTTTAACACATAACTCTTAACCGGCGCAACTCAGAACTTAAGAACTCAGAACTTTTCTTGCATTAGAAACTCTTTATCCAATTCACAACTGCCTTCTCCCAACCAATCATTTTAAACGCTGTATAAAACAATAAAACAGCAAATACTTTTTTTACTGTTTCCTGTGGTAAACTCAAACTCCATTTGCTGCCGAAGTAACTTCCTGCTACAAAACCAAGCGCCAGCAATCCCACTACTTTAAAATCAACATGCCCTGCTTTGTAATAATTGATCATGCCTAATAAAGCAACAGGCAATACCAATAAACCTAAAGAAGTGCCTTGTGCTGTGTGCTGACTAAAACCGAGAAAGTACACCAATGCAGGCACCACAATCAAACCGCCGCCAACACCCACCATGCCCCCGAGTATACCGGCTGCCAACCCAATAATGAGTACGGCAATAATAATTGTTGTATCCATTTTTTTTGTTTGCATGTATTAGAGTTTGTCACGGTATTTGTCTTTGTAAAATTCGATCGCTTCTTCTATAATTTTGAACGCTTCGGCTTTGTTCTGAAAATTATCGATCTCCACTACTTTATTCTCCAGCACTTTGTATTCTTCAAAATAATGTTTCAGCTCATGAAAGAAATGCTCAGGCAATTCATCAATATCCTTAATGTGTTTTACAGTAGGGTCGTTACTGGCAACTGCAATAATTTTATCGTCACGTTCGCCCTGGTCGATCATTTGCATGTTGCCAATTACTGTTGCTTCAACAAGGCACAAAGGTTGAATGGATTGTGAGCAGATCACAAGTATATCCAGCGGATCACCATCCTGTCCTAAAGTTTGCGGAATAAAACCGTAATTAACCGGATAAATAAAAGAAGAGAAAATAACACGGTCGAGACGTAATAAACCGGTGTCTTTATCAATTTCATATTTACTGCGGCTGCCTTGCGAAATTTCAATGAGTGCATTTACACGTTCGGGAGCTTTAGTGCCATAATGAGCGCCATGCCAGGGATGAAGGACTGTAATCATATAATGAGTAATGAATGATGAATGATGAGCCGAAGTTAATAAGTTTTAATGGAGCTTATTAAAAGAAAAACAGTGATGAAGAATCATCACTGTGAAATTAAACATGTGGCATCAATTGACGGTTTGTAAATTTGTTTTACCTGGTATTACCTGTTGCACTAAGTCGGTTTTTAGTTGAACTACGTTCCGCCTTTTCCCACATCTGTATGTAGTCTTCGGCACTTCTAAACAAATACGTTAATTGCATGGGCTGCATGCCAATGTTGCGCAGGTCTTGCAAAAAATCGGGCATCATACCATAATGCGCCATACCATCCGTATTAAAATCCCAGTCACGGTTTCCGGATTTTAACCTGCGAAGAGGTTGATTGTTTCCACTTTTTGAATTCATGGCAGCCCATGCAGGAAGAATAGCATGGTAAATGCGGTTGAAGTTCCTTTGATCTTCCTGGCTGTAAGAGCTGGTATAACTTGAATATTGATAAGGCGTTTTATTATTTTTCAAACAATACATCACAGCCTGCTCAAATGGTGCATCTCCTGTAAGAATCCCGGGTTGCATTAATTGGTTTTCGGTTATCGTTCTTAAACCTTTTACAAAATTTCTGATTCGTTCTCCGTGTAATAAATAATAGGAGGCAGGAATCATATGGGCGGGCACGTTGGCTTCATACGCTGCAAACGCTGCCCATGCATCATTTTCATATTCATCTATTCCCTGGTCTTCTGGCTGATGATACCATGATTGATGAAAGCTCATCATTGGCCTGTCGTACTTTACGCCATTATTTTGTGCATGACGTTGTGATGCTCTCAGATTTTTTTTAACGGCTAACAATTCTTCATCCTTTAATGTATAACCGGCATTAGGCCCAAATCTCGGTGCAATAAAATCAGTCATACCTCTGTCAGTGCAAAGCGCAACACCTTTTCCATTCATTTTATCAAGACTATATAAATACATCTGTGCCCATGTTTTTGAACTGCCTGCACAATCGTTTGGAATATTGCCATAACCTTTTTTAAGATAGGGCAGCATAAATACACCAACCGTTCCACCACTATTTTTTATTTTTTCATAATGTTCATCAGCCAGGTTAAATTCAGTAGCGATGTTGCGGATATTGGAGGTGCCGAAATTCTGCATTCTGAATTCGGGTGTTCCACTAAAGGAAACGGGGTTGTTGATCCAGTTGAAGTTTAAACCTGCAGGATCTGTGTGCGAAGACATGATCGGGTAGTTTCTCTGTGCAGCTATGGCGAACAACATTTCTTTCATTTCATAACCCATATGTTCACTATCCATGATAAAACCTCTGTCCATGAATTTGTTCATCAGCTTTGTTCCGATGTTTGTCATCCCTAAGGCGTTGATATTACCTAATGCTCCCAGTCCATTGATTTTTGTAAGAAAGGTAGAGGGCAACTCGCCGGCAAGAATCATTTTTAAACTATAGTCGTCGTGAAGGGAGTAAGGGATTTTTTTACCGACACCACTGACAACGGAAATATTATTGTTAAAGGCAAATTGAATCATTGCAATTTCTGCTCTGAAGATAGCAGCGCCACCAAATACTCCTGAGATATAATGCATAGGTGTAACCTGCCGTATACCGAGATTGAAATATTGATTTAATTTGTTTTCCAGAAGTTGTTCTGCATTCGTTTCATTCAATGTAACCAGTTTAGCATTGGCCGGGTTCACATCGTCGTCCCAATTAAAAGTGGAAGTTTTGAAATTGCCAAAATTATCCATCTCAACTCCTAATACCATAGCAAGTTTTCCCTGCAGGATAATTCTTCTCGCATCTTTAGGTGTATATGCTATTTCCATCCATGAAGATTGAGAAATAGCCATATTTTTTATTTCCTGTATTTGTTGCAGTATGGTTGATTCATCGTCATAAGGAGAACCATCGTTACCCGGCCCTAATGTAATTGAGGGGAGGAACATATTATTTACTGCAAGCGCAGAAAAAAGCCGTAAGCCACCTTGCCATGCTCTTTTTAAAAAATCTACATTTTGCTGATTATGTGTTTTGCTGTCGAACTTAGGGAAGTCAATAAAATTTGGCCATCCATCCATAAACTTATGAACATCTGCACCTCCGATAAAAGGAGTATTCAGTATTCCATTCCCAGCGGTAGTGTGAATGTTATAACATAAGGTATTACTATAGGTTTCTGATAAAGGGGCATTGGCTTTCCCAATAATTAGTCTTTTGCCAAATCCAAGATTATTTGCAGGATGTGCATGTGTATCAGCAAAACCCCAAACGGGGGCATCTATATCTACTTCATATGTTGTGCCTGTTGCCGGATCGGTCAATGTAATGGATGGAATAACATTGTTGGTAAACCGGAAATAATCTACATTAATATGGCCCCAGTTGCCACTGCTGTTATCTACAATTCTGATTCGGGCTGTTTTATTTTGCAATCCCTGCAGTGAAAATTTTTCACGGTACATCTGTTCGCTGTTACGGAAGCAACTTTTTACTGCTTCTCTTTTCCATGTGCCATCCGGTTGTTTGATCTGCAGTTCTACATACAACCGTTGTGCATCTGCACCACCACCAATTAAAAAATAACAAAATGCTGTGGTGATCATTACTTCATCAGAAGTTAAAATACCTGTAGACCCATCACCCTGTGTTTTTAAAAAATTAGTTCTGTTGGGATTGTTCTCGTAAGTGCCAATCCAATGATCATTTTTATATCCCTGGTTAAAGCCCTGGTCTTTCCAGTAATCGCCACCAACTCCGTTGTTGTTATACTCCATATTGTACAACACACGTTGTGTAGAAATATTATCGCCACGTGTAGGTTGATTGTTAAAGGCGATTCCTTCTTTGCCCCAGCCGGTTAACCCTTGTTCAAAATCCCAATTTGGGAATTCTACATCTTTTGTAACCAAGGTTGTTAATGTGCCGTTTGTTATAATCGGTTTTATTATTGGTTGAGCAGTGTCTTTTACAACCTGCATCCTTACTTTTGATATACCTGTTGTTGGTTTTTGAACAATAATCGACAGACCAAGATCTTTTTTAACAGGCGATCCATCTACATTATACACATACCATTGCTTTGCTGCTTCATCATATTTAAAAGCAATTTCTTTTGGTTCATAAATTCCTGTAGGGTTTTCGGCCATTGATGCAAAAATCACTGCATCGGGTTTACCATTTAAGGATGACTTATTGATGTATGCAACATTTCCTTTTAAATGATAGATATCTGCCTGGAATAAAAAATGAGCCGAATCAGTAACAGGCGAATACATGATCTTAAACTTTACATCGCCCGGCATAGGCATTTTATCTGTGTTGAAGACATAACAATGCACGCCGTTGTTCCAGACACCAACTGGCGCTTTAAGTAAGTGCCTCGTTTCGTCAAGTGGAATAGCGACAAAAATTGCTTTTGGGTTATTGTATAATGCTTCAATAGCCAGCTGTGAATGCTGACTGCTCAGGTTTCCGATTTTTGAAGTATGTATTGTATCCTGTGCACTAACGATGCTGTAAACAAAAGTGAGCATCATTAACAGTAAATATTTGTTCATGAAGTTTGTTTTATTTTTAATGATGCTTATTTCTTATGCCTGTTTATTCTTTCACCAGCAAATCAACATTGGAAACAATTTCACTTTCTTTTTTATTCTTATCATAAAAGCGAACCAATAAATGGCAGGTTTCTCCAACGATCATTGGTGCACCGGTATTAAGACTTGCCGTTAATACTTTTGCTTCGGTGGCAGAGGTGCCCTCTGTCATACTTGCAAAGGCATCTTCAATATTCAGTATTACTTGCCCGTTTTTATCAGTAAGCAGGATTGTACAACCAGGAAATACTTTCCCATTTTTCTCAACAAAGTTGTTTACGCCTGTTGCCACAATTGCCAGTTTGCTACCTAATACAATTTCATTATCCGGAAGCCTGTTTTCTTTTTCATCCGTTAAATAAATATCATCCAGTGCAAATCCATTATAGCTGGCAGTGAGTCCTGTTTTAGCATCTGCTTTTATGCCTTTGCTGAAACCGACGCTGAAACCATCACCGCAAGCGGTAAGTAAAATGATGCTTAAAATATGTAAGAGTAATTTCATTTTCTTTATTTTTTAAGTAAGGGAAAGTTCAATGATTGATTATTGAATACCTTTTAACAACTGTTGTGCTTTTGCTCCAAGAACAGGCACTGGTTTTTCTTCTCCATTAATGGCTGCTATTAAACCAATAATCCATAAAACAAACAGCCCCAGCAAAACAAAATAGAGGAGAATAGAAATTAGCCAGCCAAGAAAAGGAATAAATACGAAGAACATTTGTGCTATAGCTGTTGTAAACCCGCAAAGCATAAGGAATAGTGATTGCCTGATGTGAAAGGCGCCCAGTTGACTTTTATTGTTTCCGAGCATTACATATGCAATAATCCAACCAATGAGTGTTAAATAGCTGATGATTGCAATACTTTTGCCATCCATGCTCTGTACGGCATTACCTGACGAGTTTTGATCCTGGTTCATGTTGTTTGTTTAGATTGAAATAAATCGATGTGACTTTGCAGTTTCCTGTTTTACTGCGTTTAATTCCTTATAAAAATAAAGTGAAGGGTAATAACAAACTATCCCTTAAAACAGTGATTTTGTTTGATCGTAAGGGTATGTTGTTCTGCTTACAGTCATTTCATTTTAAACAGATGAAGTTCTTGAGATGAACCTCTGTACATATGCAAAATTCTTCCACCTTTCACTGCAATGCCTACGATTTATGGGTCAGAAAAAGCTGGTATAAAATTATTTAGCTAATCCATATTTAGTATAAATACCAGAACCGGGAGCATCTGCATCCAGCAGGTTTAATATTCTTGCAGCTTTTATGCAAGACCAAAAAGCATGATAAGTTCTTGCCTTGTTTTCAATCATTGAAAATTTAACCTGCCAGTTATTGGGCACTGTTAGTTTGCCCGATGATTTAACTTCATTAAATTTTGCTGTGCCAACCATTCCATTAACTACCAGTAATTTCCAACTATAGGTACTGCCATCTTTAAAAATAAATTCTTCGTTTGACTGGTTCATGTTCATCCCAGCATATTGGCCTGTATACACATTATACAGTTGTTGTATTCCGGTAAAATCACTTGTCCATTTCCCTTTGAAATCGGAAGCTGCTATTGCAAACTTGTTGTAAACGGTCATGTTTGCCAGGGGAATCATCAAGTCAGAATTGCTGTCCCATTGTATAGTTTCAGGATCAAATTTATACTGCTGGATAAAGGTGTTTTTATCGGGAGTAATAAATTCAATCCAGCCGGATTGCCCCTGGCGGAAAAAGACAATAAAAATATTTTTCCCTGTGGCATTTTCGGTTGCATAGCCCATGCCAAGATATGGCCTGTCGTATGTAGTGATATAAGCAGTCTTATAATTTTTCAAATTACTGTATCGGGGTGCAACTAAAATATTCCATGCTGCATTCGTCAATGGTCCGGGATCGGCAGGAAATATTGTTCCTTCTTTTGGATAATGTAAAAGCACTTTCATGCTTCCTTTTGTTACTTCCACCCAATCTTCCCGTACAGTGCTTGTCCATCCATCATCAAAGTTTGTGCTGGTAAAAGCAAACCCGGAATTTGTAACAGAAGAATTGGGCTGGGTAACTGTTTGCTTTACCGGTTCTTTTTGTATTTCTGTGGGTAAGATATGTTCTCCTTCCGGCAATATAATAGCGGTGAATGTTCCCGGTGGTCCATAAGTATAAATTGTTGCAGTATTAAAATTGCCATCCCTGGCAGTTTGTTTGGGCGTTTGCAACAGCAGGTTATTATCGGCGATGCTAAATTGATAGGTAACCTTTTCTAATGTTCTTTTTTGAGATGATAAAAGTTTCCCCCACTTATCAGCTCCGTTTTTTTTGCTCCAGGTTTCTACCACACTGGTTTTTGGCGTAATGGTAATTGTATTTCCACTGATCACAAAATTGCCTCTTTCCTTTATTAAAAAAGTTTCGGAAGACTTCTCATCATAGGTTTTGGCTGCAAAACCATAACTGCCATTGGCGCTAAATGTATATTGCTGTTTATTATAACTATAATTCCCAAACCTGTTATTTACATGGCCAACCATGTTTGATTTTCCCCAGGTGCCAATGATGGAGTTTTTATCATCATTTGAAACAGGAGTTTGCTGCAACCCTGTTCCTGTGTTTATTAACTCAACAGATGAAAGTAACGTTTCAATATCTTTTGTATAATCCTGGCTGTTGGTGACGGCTATAATACTAACACACCTGTCAAATCCGCTCATGGTGGTAAGCATAGCTATTGCATCCGCATTATTGAAAGTAAATTTTGCGGTACCTGCTCTTATTTTCCAGCCATCTGCTTCCTGAACTTCAGTTAACTGAGGAGTTTCAGATGGGTTATAATTTTTTATAATCAACTCCTTCCACTCGCTTTCAAAATCCTGTTCAATACTTCCTTTACTGGCGGTGCTTTTTATAATACCAATACGACACCAGTTATTTTTATTGACATTAATATAACTGATTGTATTTTCAGTTACTTCTTTTTTCCATTTGTTGGGTGGAGTGTAAGAAGTAATGTCAAACGTTTCTTTTTGGGCTGATACTTCGACAGGGCATAGTAGTATTGTCGCCGCAACACAGAAGGAGCAGAGTAGAATTATTTTTTTCATGTTGTTTTATTCGGTATAAAAATATTCCTGTTGTCAATTGTTTTCTATCCTGTAAAACAGGGATTTTCATAAACGCGAATTAGTCTTTGGTTATTTTAATATTGCTGATATAGAATTTATCATTCTCTCCTGAATTGCCACTGCAGGTAAACGACATGGCATTAAACAGCAGTGCAGCAGGAATTGCTTTTTCGTATTCAGCTATTTTCGTTTTATCAATAAACACCTGCAGTATTTCCTCTTTCTTTTTAATGGTTACAGTAACCCGGTTAATTATTTTGTTGTTGGAAAAACCCGTTGCCACCATCCATTTAGTACCATTAGAATAACCGGGCGGAAAAGGAAATTTTGTTTCCAGTGTTGCTTCTCCATCTTTGCCATCAAAACCGGGACGCAGTTTTAATTTCAGAAATGATTCTGCATTGCCCGGAGCAGTTTCTTTCGACAATTCAAACGTTAAGCCTTTAGCTCCCCAGGTAAAATTCTGAGCAGCCACCAGCTCATAACTCAACGTAAAATTTTGTGGTAATGGTTTTTTCAGTTGAGTGGGCATTAATGTATAATCAGACATTACGACCCAGTTGCCTTCCAGTCCATCAGGTTTTGTAATAACACTGCTGCTTCCATCCATGCCTAAAGTAGTTTTCCAGCCAATTGGTTTCTTGCCAATGCCGGTTGTTGAAAAATCTTCAAAGAAATGAATGTTTTTATCGGCCATGTTTTTCTTACTGGCTTCCGATGCGTTGGCAATTGTTACTGTTTCTTTGTAAGATGGGGAGCGAAGTGGTTTATAAAGCTGCTCTTTTACTTTCTCCGGGTTAAAGAAAAAATGATAGACATACTCAAAATTAAAATTGCTGATGATGGATTCGTGCATGTATTTTTCTACCGGATTATTAGGCGCCCACCACCAGCTAACCAGTATCCATTGTGGTTTATCTTTTTTGCAAAGCTCAGCCATTGCCGGGTCAACTTTGTAAACAGGTACTCTTCCTGAAGTTGATTCAGGGTCTGTTAAATAGCCATTGCTGAACACATCCTTTCCATTTTCCAAATCATAAAGGGAGGGTTGTATGCCGGTCGTTGCCAGTTCCACCAGACGATTCTTATATTTTTCTCTGTTCTTTTTTAAACCTGTGGTAAAGCGTTCAATTTTCTCATCTAAATATTTTACAGAAATTGCTATTCTTTGTTGTATGCCTTGTTCTGCTTCAATAATTTTTTTCTTTTCTGTTGCATAAAATGCAGGGATAGCTGTTTCCAATGCCTGCAAGTATTCAGCTTTGGTTATTTTTACAAAAGGCGATTTATTGTCTTTGCATAGTAAAACATAATCCGTTCCGTTTCCTGCTTCAATATTCTTCACCCAGAAACTGATATATGGTTTCAGGTTCGTAGTCTTTGTGAGATCATGAATTTTCCTTGTTTCCTCTTCATCCCCTGAAACTGATTCAAATGAAGGCATGGTAAAATAATATTGCGTGCCTGTACAGATATTGAGTATTGGCCAGCCCGGTACCTGGTTGGCAAATACACCCCAATACAGGCCGAGATTGTTTTCAGGCACCATTTTATGGCTGCTGTTGTATTTGAGGAAGGTATATGTTTTGGCATAAGCTCCGTAACTCTGCGGCAATGAAACAGTATGCTGATTATATAAACTTAATTTTTCTGAAACGGATTTTTTCACATCACCCAATCCGCCTTTTGGCATATAGCTGGCCTGTATCCAGTTGGCAAACGAATCGCAGATGGATAATTGGGCTGCTGAATAGAGTTTAGCGTCCACTCTTTTAGATTCTTTAATGCCTTTAAAGTTGTACACTTTCATCCAGCCAATTACACTATCTTCAATAGATTGAGGGGCGATGGATTGAGCAAACGAATCTGCAGCAAAAACAAAAAGAAAACTGAGGCTAAATAAATTTTTCATTTAAGATGCGTTAAAGAAGTAATTGCAGGAATACTATTTCCCCAGCATATTTTTCAACAATGTAAAATCAACTGCTTTCATGATGTCTGTCATAAATTTTAGTGCAATTGCCTCTTTATGATTTCCTCTTACATAAATCCAGAAAAACTGTGGCGATGATCTGGGGATTTTTTTATTGAAATATCCAGGATTTGGCTTAATAAGAATCTTCCCCAAGGGGTCATTATCATCGGTAAAAAAATAAGACAGCGGGTCTTCTGGATCGACCTTTACAATTGCCTGCTGATTCAATTCTGCTGCAGGCATTTTTAGTTGTGTTTCAATTTTATCAAATGCCAGCTTAAATTTATTTTCATTTTCTGCCAGCAGTTTTTCGTACCTGGATTTAATTTGCAGGTAATCCATTGTCATATACTTTTTTAATTTGGCAGGATCGTTTTTAAACTCTTCTTCTTTGTATTTTTTTTCAATTTCAATGTTCTTCAGTACATCTTTCGAACCTTCTGCTGCCATGTTCATTTGAGAGAATAATGCCTTTCTCCTCTTTTCTAAAAACTCTTTTTTTGTTACATAAGAGTAGGGGAGTTTGCCATCGTATGTAATCAGCCATGCGCTGCTTTTACCAGTCATCCCAAAACCAAGCCCGGCATCAATTTCCTTAAAATACCAGTACCCATCTTTCGCAACAGGCATATCGTTTATAACGTTGAAGCCTTCGGCTGATAATCTGTCTCCCTGGGCTGTATCGTAAATTTCGGCATCAAATATATTGGCGTTGATGGAAAAATAAGTAGAGGTTTCATGTTCTGTTTTAAGACTGTTATCGTCGCAGTAATACTTTAATGGGGTGATGCTGTAGGCATAACTGTTACAGGAAGTATTTTGTTCAGATCTGTTATAACCTCCATTAAAACCTGCAAGCACACCCATAGGAGTATATCTTGCTTTTATCATACTGTGTATTGTTGCCACAACTTTTTTTTCTTTGACAAGATCGGTTGCTGTTATTCCCGATCCACCTCCGCTGTTTTCTTTCCATATACCAGGCTTTTGAAGCAGGTATGCATCGTTGCAGTCCTGTGAAAAAGTTTGTAAGGAAATGAAGAGTACCGCAATGCTAAACGAGTATTTCATTTGTTATGATTTATTTTTTTGTTCTGGAAATTTGCCAGGTACACTTATGCCTGTATTGAAATTACCATTCAGCCATTTTAATGTCCTTTAATATCCCACTTCCTGTTACGGAGCCTTTTCCGGTAATGATGCTGATGCGACCTTCCACACCGGCTTCCACAGTAGTGGGGAAGGCATCTTTACCTGCTATACCAATTCCCGGTGACTCTGTCTTTTCATTCTCATCCATTACGTTTGTACCAGCACCCACTTTTGCTTCACCAATCAGCACAACATCCTCTAACCCCTGACGTCCAAATTCAAGTTCAACCCCTCCACCAACTTTGGCTTCCACTTTCAGAGGGCCTGCTGACAACTCTTTTCCAGCTTCGGCGCTTATTTTTATTGTACTGCTTATATAGGTGTCATCTTCTGCCCGTTCAAAATCATCTTTTCTAACATAGTTTAGAAACATAAAATCAAACTCACTTTTCATGCGGCTGCAATTACTTGTAATTGTTATTATTTTTAACTTCATGGTATCATTGTACTGGCAAGCCACATCGTCAAAGGCCTGTAGTTTAAATGGCTTTGCTTCACTATTTTCATCATGGCACCAAGGACTTTTATCTTTAAACTTTACAACCTGCCCACTTATAGAAGTCAGCCATGTGATTTGAGCATGTATTTTTGCCAGTTCAAATTGCTCGGGCCACATGGTGTATTGATAATAATAAACCTCATCGTTGATCTTACGACGTAAAAAATGTAACCAATCTGTTGATTTTTCTTCCAGGTGCGTATTTGCTGAACTCAGGAAAGCATTTTTTGCTTTGGTATCATCAGCACAGGCAGCCTCAAATGGATTGGGCTTCCCTTCTCCAAACTGATCTTCATATTTTTTTTCAAGTACATTCATTTGATTAGAAAGTATTTCTTCAAACGATGCTATCTGTACGTAAGCGTTTGCTAAGGCTTCCCCTTTCGTTTTATAATTATGTTCAAGGCTTCCATCTTTTCCTTCTACTAAGTATTTTAATTTAACCATTGCTTTATAAGCAAAACGAGGTACGGGGTCAATCATTATTCCTTTGTTGCCCGCTTGTAATAACTGCTGAGTGAGTTGCTCATTAAAGGCAATCATTTCCTTTTCCGCTTTTTTCTCCTGTATTTTAAGTTCTTCCAATTTGTTTCGGCATGCATTTTTAAATGCAGCCCACTCTTTTTCTAATAGTTCACTTTCTGCTACATTTTTTGGATAGGCGGGCCATTTGAATTTCTCTAACCCAAGTGGATCTTGCGGCATGTGAAAGTTCCAGCTTACATCATTGCTTTTCAGTTTATAGTTTAATTTGTTTAAGCGGTTTTCTTTTTCGAGGGTATATGTATTTTTAATACTGCGCTTTACTGCTTCAACTGCAGCAGCAGTATTACCTTTACTTTCTTCAATAAATGATTTTGTATAATTAGCCTGTGGATGATAAGCGTATATCCGGATTACGCTGTCTAAGTATTTTTCGGCTTTTGCAATTTCGCCCAGGCCAAACCATGCCTGCCCCAGGTTGTTGAGCAGCGTACTGTTTTTTGGAAATTTAGCATTGAGATTGTTAAGAACAGGGATAGCCAGATGTTGTGCATCCAGCATGGAAAGCATGGAAGCATAATTACTGAGGTTATCTGTATTGGCAGGATCACCGGCACAAATTTTCCCCAATGTATAAAAAGCCATTTCGGGTTTACCGGCCATCCATAAGCCCGTGGCCATATTGCCCGCCTCAGCACTGTTTTTACTGTTTGATTTAATATAACTGTAAATTTTATCGGCCATGTTTTTTACGTCCTGTTTCAGAACTGCGGCCGCTTTATTTTGTATGGAAGTTATATAGGCTCCCATGCGGCCATCGGTTACAGTTTTGGGAATGGCTGCTATTCTATCCACATCTTTTTTTGGAACAATTCTGTTTTCATTTTCATAAGCATCCTTTAATTGTTTGTCACTCACTTTCGGAACGTTTTTAAACGATGGCCTTTTGATGCCCATGCTATCCATCAATCGTAATGTTTCCGGGTCCAGATTGTCCATTTCCATCTGTGCTTCTTTCATCATCTTTTCCATTTCAGATTGAGCAGGAGGGTTTTGTTTTGGTTTTGCTTTAGGTTTTGTTTGAGCAAAAACGAAGCATCCCAAAAAAACGGAAAAAATAAAAAAGGAAAACCGCTTCATAGTGATTGATTTATTAAGTGAAGGTTTTTGGAAAAAAGTTCTACAGGGCCTTTAAACGATTTGTCGCTAAAAGCAAATACTGTACAGGCAACTTTGTTATCTTTTGTAAATGAATACAGCATCACCACACACTTTTTTTTATTTTGATAAAAATTACCAATGGCTAATGTTGATGCCCAACCATCCCACAATTGTTCCGTAAGGATACGGCTTGGCTTTTTATCAGCTTTGAGTAATCGTTTTACAACCAGTTCGTTCCACTGGCTTATTACATCTTTCATCACATCCTCTTTGGCAGGCAGGCTTTTGTATAGTGTAATAGTACAGAAACTTGTGTCATTATTCTTTAAATTAAACCGTACTCTTGATAGCAGTTCGCTTTTGGAAAAAAAATCCGGTGGTTGATAAGTAAATACATCAAAGCTGTCAGTTTGTGCAAAACCAGCCGAAACAATACTGTTCCAGGTTAAGAAGAAAAGGAGGATATTCTTTTTCATGATCAGTTGGTAAAAATCCTTATACCGGTTGCTGCAATTTGAATGTCTTTCTGATACTCCTTTTTTACTGTCTTTTTTTCAATGATGAGTTTAGCGGATTCTATTCCTTCAATGATAATCCTTTTGCCAACAATTTTTTTTGGAACAGTAAAGCCATAATCTTTTGTTCCAACTGATATTATCGTTCCATCATCTTTTTTTACCCAAACCGTTAAACAGTCCTCTTCGCACCAATCAACTTTTACCACTGTACCGGTTATGATTGATTGGCCCTTCATTGGTTTTGCAGTTTTGATATCAGTTCCTCTGTAATTTCCAAACGTTCTGCTTTTGCCAACATAGATATCGTCTTCAGTTTGTTGAGCACTTACAGCAAGGGTAAAGAGAATGAGTGGCAGAATTTGTAATAGCTTCTTCATGATTATTTCTTTCTTTTTTTTTAAATAAACAGTTGCTCTTGTTTTATTATTGAATAGATGCAGATAGAGGGTTGAAATACCCATCGGTAGTACAAATCATCATTGTAGTTCCGGGATAGCCATTTAGAAATCCATTTGCATTGCTGAACGTTATGGTTTTTTGCCCCAATGCAGGATGCAGGTTGCCATTTTGGTCTCTGAACTCTAAGGTAACAGTCACCCCCTCAATTTTCCATGCATCCAGTTGAAAATTGGCGTGATACCATATACGACAACTAATTCCTGCATTTTGCAAAACATCTAAACTGATATCTTTTTTACTTACTGTCCATTTTTTTTCTAATCCAAACTCTGTGCTGGAATTACTTTTCATTTCGTTTTTCAGGTTCTCCTGTGTAAAAAAGGCGTATTCCATTCCCGAGCCTCTTACTGCAAGCGAAACCCATACGTTTGACGGATATTCTTTATTGTCATTTCCTGTTCTGAGACTTGCCTTTACAGCCGTTAAACTATATACAGGAGTAGTTTGAGTGCCGGTAGTAGTGCTTTTATTAGTTGAAGGTGGTGGAGGGGCCGGCGGTGGTGCTGGCGTCAATACTTTAGTTACCGGTTTTTTTCCTGGCCTGGTTATTATTTGTGCATCTGCTGCAAGAATTGTAAACAAGAAAAATGTTGCGGAGAATAATACTTTTTTCATGATTTTTTTTTAGAGTTTAAATGCTGAGGTAAAAATGATTGTATTTGCAAACAAATACAATCCCTGAAAAACAGGATATTCCCGGAAATCAAAAAATCATGTAAAAAGGGGAGAAACATTCAATGAACTATTAAGTTTATTTGTATTTGGATATAAAGGGTTATTTTGAAATATGAGAAATATAATACTTGCCGTCATATTTATTTTTTTTCTGTTAAACTCTGCTGAAGCCCAACAGCCGCTGGTTGATAGTATAACAAAAGAATTGCAGCAGCCTATGGCAGATAGTAACAGAGCTATGAGTATGATGCGGCTGGCTATTGATTATGAAGTTATAGATTCTGCTAAAGCTTACAGGGCCTATAGGGAAGCCATAAAATTTGCAAAGGAAAAGAAGCAATATTATCAGCTCGGTCGTATTTATCAAAATCAATCTGTTTTATTTACTACAGCTGCTGACTATAAACAATCAAGAGCAAGTCTTGATACTGCGATTCTCTATTATCAAAAATCAAATCATCCTAAAGCACCAAAATGGGAAGCAAGTGCTTATGGCGACATAGGTAATGGATTAAAAGCTCAGAATGAGTTGCAACAGGCAGTACAATATTATTTAAAGAGTATTTCCTTATTTGAAAAACTTGGATTACAGGAAGAATTAGCCATACGCTATTGTAATATTTCCACACTTTTTGGAGATATTAATGAATTTGCTAAACAGAAGGAATATGCATATAAAGCACTTGCATCAGCTAAAGCCGGCAATACAAAAAAGAATTTATTTTTGGCATATTTTATATTGGCACATTATTACAATGGGCAGGAGGATGGAAATACAGCAAAATTGTACATAGACAGTTCAGGGATGTATTTCGATGAATTGTCTTATATTAACAGCATTGATATCGTATTCAGTTATTACCTGGTAACTGCCCAGGTTTTCAAAAAACGTAACCAACTGGATTCGTCATTTTATTATTTTCAAAAATGTTTTGAGGTATCAAAAAAATATAACTACAGTTATGGGAAAGCAGAATCTCAATTACAGATGGGGGCCATTGCTATTCTCAGGAAAAAGTACACAGAGGCAGAGAATTATTTACTGGCAGGGATAGAAGATGCCAAAGCCATCAATTATTTTGGTATTCTGAAAGATGGGTATAAATACCTCTCAGATATTTATGCTGTAACAGGCAGATACAGGCAGGCTTATGAGTATTTTCAGAAGTATAAAGTGGTTACTGATTCAGTTGTTAATCTTGATTTAAACAACAATATAAATGAACTTGAAAAAAAATATGAAACTGAAAAAAAAGATAAACAAATCATACTCCAGAAATCGCAATTGCAAAGCAGAAGAATTGCAAATAATATCCTTATTGGGTCAGCAGCTATTTTACTTATCATTTCATTACTTTCTTACCGCAACTATAACCAAAAGCAAAAATTACAGCAGCAACGGATTGCCGAGTTAGAAACACAACAGCAATTAACGGCTACAGAAGCAGTGTTGAAAGGAGAAGAGCAGGAACGAACCCGCCTGGCAAAAGACCTGCACGATGGGTTGGGAGGAATGTTGTCGGGCATTAAATACTCATTTAATACTATGAAAGGGAATCTTATTTTAACTCCTGAAAATGCACAGGCATTCGAGCGCAGCATGGATATGCTGGACAGTTCCATTAAAGAAATGCGCAGGGTAGCACATAATATGATGCCCGAAGCATTAGTAAAGTTTGGATTGGATACGGCATTGAAAGATTTTTGTAATGATATCAATCAATCCGGCGCATTGGCGGTTACGTATCAATCTATTGGACTGGACGATACAATTAACCAAACAACAGCTATTACAATTTACCGTATAGTGCAGGAGCTGATCAACAATACCATGAAGCACGCAGCTGCTAAAGCTGCCATTGTGCAGGTAACAAAATCAGGCACTCAGCTTTCAGTAACAGTAGAGGATGACGGGAAAGGCTTTGATACAGATATACTTAAAGGAAGCAATGGAATTGGCTGGATGAATATTCAGAACCGTGTTGAGTTTTTAAAAGGTAAGTTAGATGTAAATTCAGAGCCGGGGAAAGGAACATCAGTATTAATTGAACTAACTGTATGACGAAAATAAAAGTTTTTATTACAGATGATCATTACATGGTTGTAGAAGGTATAAGATCGTTGCTGCAGCATGAAACAACAATTGAATGGATGGGGCATGCATCGAATGCGGCTTCCTGTTTGGCTTTTCTGCAACTGCAGCAGCCTGATGTTATTTTAATGGACATCAGTATGCCCGATAGAAGCGGAATTGATCTTTGTAAAGAAGTAAAAGAAAAATATCCCGGTGTTTTTGTAATTGGTTTAAGCACCTTCAACCAACAAAGTTTTATATCTAAAATGATAGATAACGGAGCTTCCGGCTATGTGTTGAAAAATGCAACGAAAGAAGAGCTGATAGAAGCAATTGAAACAGTTGCCAAAGGAAGAGCTTATTTAAGTGATGAAGTTGCAACTACACTGCGCCAAACGGTTGATAAGCAACCAGTGATTACC
>JAKFDY010000503.1:0-26744 GCA_036675885.1 Lacibacter sp.
CTTTATCACTTTCTTTAAATGATTGCTCAACTGGAGCAAGAGTTGGGCAAAAAAATACAAAAAGGCATTTTTGGTGCTGATATGAAAGTGGAGTTGCTGAACGATGGCCCGGTAACGATTGTGATCGATACAAAGAATAAGGAGTAATTTGAAAATTTGAAAATAACATGAGTGCAGAACTTACAATTAAACAGGCGCAGCTTGATGTTGATCAATGGATCAAAACAGTAGGTGTTCGCTATTTTAATGAACTCACCAATCTTGGTATTTTAATGGAAGAAGTGGGAGAGTTATCGAGATTGATGGTGAGGAAGTATGGTGAGCAATCATTTAAAGAAAGTGATAAAGGAAAAGAGCTGGGCGATGAAATGGCGGATGTGCTGTGGGTGTTGATCTGCCTTGCAAACCAAACCGGTGTTGATTTAACCGAAGCGTTACAGAAGAATTTTGAAAAGAAGAATATCAGGGATGCTAATAGGCATCAGGAGAATGAAAAGTTGAAATAGGTCTTGTGCTTTGGAATTTAGATTTTGGATTTTCTTTCTTGTTCCTTGTTCCTTTCGTCTTGCGCCTTCAAACACTTATCTTTGCCCACCTTCAAAAACAGCGAACATGGCGAACGAGAAGCTTTTTGCAAACATTATCTCTCACTCAAAAGAGTATGGCTATATTTTCCAGTCATCTGAAATTTATGATGGCTTAAGTGCGGTGTACGATTATGGTCAGTTAGGTGCCCAATTGAAAAAGAACATCCGTGATTTCTGGTGGAAAAGCATGACCCAGCTGCACGACAATATCGTTGGTATTGACGCAGCTATCTTCATGCATCCCACCACCTGGAAAGCCAGCGGCCACGTTGATAATTTCAGCGATCCCATGATCGATAACAAAGACAGCAAAAAGCGTTATCGTGTCGATCATCTCATTGAGGCACATGCAGAAACGCTTTCTGATTCCGAATCAGCTGCATTGATCGCAAAAATGGAACAGTTGTTAGCAGCAGATGATTTTGCTGGCATCAAACAACTCATCGAAGAATATAAGATCAAGTGTTCGGTAAGCGGCACGGCCAACTGGACCGATGTGCGCCAGTTCAACCTCATGTTCTCCACTGAATTTGGAGCTGTATCCAGCGATAATCCTGAAGATAATATTGTGTACCTGCGACCCGAAACGGCACAGGGTATATTCGTAAACTTCCTGAATGTGCAGAAAAGTGGTCGAATGAAAATTCCGTTCGGAATTGCCCAAACAGGGAAGGCTTTCCGTAACGAGATTGTTGCCCGCCAGTTCATATTCCGCATGCGGGAGTTTGAGCAAATGGAAATGCAGTTCTTCGTTCGCCCCGGCACCGAGCTCGATTGGTATGCAAAATGGAAAGAAACCCGTTTGCAGTGGCATAAAGATTTGGGACTTCCGGCTGAAAAACTCCGTTTTCACGACCATATTAAGTTGGCACACTACGCCAATGCCGCTGTAGATATTGAATTTGAATTCCCGTTTGGCTGGAAGGAATTGGAAGGAATCCACTCCCGTACCGACTACGATCTGCGCCGCCACCAGGAATTCAGCAAAAAGAAAATGCAGTATTTCGACAACGATTTGAATGCTGAAGGAAAACCTTTTGGTAACTATATCCCGTATGTAGTGGAGACATCGGTTGGGTTGGATCGTTTGTTCCTTACCGTGCTGAGCAATTCTTATCACGAAGAAGAGGTGCCTACTGCTGAAGAGGGAAAGACAGAAATCAGGACAGTTTTGCGCTTGCCGGTGAAAATAGCCCCCATTAAACTGGCTGTTTTCCCACTCACGAAAAAAGATGGGTTACCCGAAATTGCAGAACAACTGATGAACGAGTGCCGCCCTCATTTCCACTGTTTTTACGAGGAAAAGGATACAATTGGCAAGCGTTACCGCAGGCAGGATGCCATTGGAACACCTTTCTGCGTAACGGTCGATCATCAGACCAAAGAAGACAATACGGTGACCATCCGGAACAGGGATACATTGCAGCAGGAACGCATCCCGTTATCTGCCGTTAAACAATTTATCCTCAATACAGTTGCATAGTTGACGAAAGTGAACTAATTTGCCGTCGATAAATAACTTATACATAATTTAATTGTATACCCAAATCAATAAAATCGTTTCCTGACGATGAATTTGAGAACAAAACAAAGGAACAAATGAACCTTACACAATTAACCCTTGAAATCCTCGGTTTCACATTAGGTGGGATATTCGGCATAACACAATCGACCCTTGAAATCCATGTAATCCTTTTCGCAGGAATTGTGCTTGTTGTCGGCTTTATTGGAATCAGGATTGGTAAAAAGCAGATAATGTCGAAAGAAAAGAGAATACTGGAACTGGAAGATGAGATGTTGGCAGCGCACAAAGAAATACTTCATTTTGCAAAAACAAATAAGCAATTAGCTGAAACATTGGAAAAAGCAAAAATCCCTTATCCTGTTTCGCATATCGATGAGGAAGAAGATGAAAAAGTAAGAAAGATACCCCTCGGTAAAATTGGTTAAAACTTGCAACGACATAAAAGGAAAAGTCCCCCGTTACTACGGGGGACTTTTCCTTTTGCAGCCTTCCTGCCTTATTTAGTTTGTTGTTTTCACGATCTTTTTCACGAATTGCTCTTTACCTTTTCTGTCTCTTATTTCTACAAAGTAGATACCTCTTGAAAGGTTGCTGATGTTGAGCCTTGTATCGGAATAAGAAGTTTGTTTGCTCATAACTTCCTGGCCCATGGCATTTACGATACGGATATTCATTTCACGTATCTGCGTTTTATTACCTGCATTAATGAACAGGCCACCGGCATCATCGGTGTAAACATTTTTAATAAAGATGCCTGCATTGGTTACATCATTCACATCAGTTACTGTTTGGGTAAGGCCCATATCAACTGCATTGATCCAGAATTCAGAGAAGCTTTTTACTTTAAACTCTGCATAGTAGCCATTGTTGAATGGCACTACATCAACCTTGCCTGAATCAATGAATTGGAATGTTCCATCTGCTCCATCATTCAATATTCCATTTTCAAATGAAGCATTGCCGCTGTATTTTGTAATTGCAGATAAGTATGCATCACCGTATTTAATGCAACTGACGCAAGTGTCTTTCTGAATTAATGCTTTTGCCTCCTGGTCGGTAAAATAGAAACGAATCAGTACGCTGTCAGTTGGAGTATTGGTTGAGCGTATTACTAAGTTTCGGTCGAGGTAATACTGATTATTCATTTGACGTACTGGCCCGGCATTGATGTAAGCACTTACATCGGTACTGCCAAGGTTTTGTCCCATTGGATGAATAGAAGCAACTCTTGTTCCGCCGCTGTTAAAATGTACCCAGTTATTTCCACTTACTGATTGATTGATGTTTAATATATCAGTGCCTGTGTAGATGGTCGCTTTTTCAAAGATGTGTATGTCATCAATACCAATACCTTCATATTGTGCTGCTTCATCACTCGAAAGGAAAATACGGAAACGGATATTGGAAGCATTCGGCACTTCGGTACTTGATACATGCCAACGCTGAATACTTTTTTTCCATGACTGATTCACAGAAGAATCAAACCAGTTGGTACCGTTGGTTGCAGTAAGTCGTTGCCATGTGTTTCCATTGTCAGTACTATATTCCAACGTGTGATAATCACAATTACAATTATCTTCCTGCTGCGTAATATGACTGAAGCTTAACACGGGCTGTGTTAAACTGCTTAGATTAAAGCAAGGTGAATAGAGATAAGAATTTTCATTTTGTTTATAGATACTATTGAGTGTTGTGAACCAACCTTTGCCTTCGCTGGCAGAGCGCTTTATTAATGTTTTAGAAGGCTTGCCCCAACGCCAGCTGCTGTAACTGAGTGTATCTGTAAACCAGTTTCCATTAGAATTATCAAAACGTTCAAGATAAGGAAATGAAGTGATTACCGGACTGCTGTAAACAAAGCGATTATTGATGCTATCGTTTACAGGGTAATCATCACCGCTGAGCTGTACCCATGCATCAATTTCATATGCCTTGAATGCAGACAGATCGGCTTGTGCAGGAAATGTAAAATTAAGTTCTGTATTTCCTGCTAATGAAGGTATTGATCCTGCAACAGCTGTCCCATTATTGATACGGTAATACACAGGAACATTTGTGAACGTAGTAGCTGTGGTATTTTTTACTTTGATTGTGATGTTTGCATTTCCGGGAGTGCAATTAAATGTATCAGGCGCTACTAATTGTGTAAGTAGCACATCATTGTTTGCCTGCACAATGCGGATGTCATCAAATGTAAATCCATCATCCATATCATTTCCATCAACATCATACGTAGCATTGTTAGCCGATGTGCTGCTTATCTGGTCGAACCGGATCTGGAAACTTGAACTTACTGTTTGTCCTAATTCGTTGATATTAATACTTACACGTTTTACTTCACCAAGATTACCTTGATTGTTAGAGAGATTATACACGAGTACCCAGGGTTGTGTATCGCTGCCACGCATCCATACACCGGTTCCCGGTTGTTTTAATTGTCCGTGATTTTTAAAATTGAAATCAAAACGTAAACCCTGTGTTGCTGTATAACTACTGAGGTTAATAGTACCGGTAACACTGTTACCTGCCAGCACACCATTATAATTTATCGCATCAAGCGTAATGGCTTTACTTCCGTTAACCGCAATACCTGAATTAACAAATGTGCGTAACCTGCCATTGGGCGTATTTAAATAATCAAATCGATCTGCATTGGATAACGCAAAGAAATTTGTTTTGTATTCATCATTGCCTGTTGCTTCAAAAGTTTCAGCAAAAGGTAAACTCACAGCCGGATTTAGAACATGTTTTACAACATAGGTGAGTTCATCATTGGCTGTTTGCGCATCGCCTGTTTGTTTTACTGTTACTTTAATATTATAAACACCCGGTGCAGCTAAATTTGCTGTTGCTGCAAATGTGTAATTCACAGTTGCATTGGCAGCAATTGAAACAGCAGATGATTCTGTTACAACAGTGCCTCCGTTTATCTGGTAAGAGATATTATACGTACTGCTTGTTGCAACATCGTCAAGATTTTTTATGCGCACAGTAATTGGTTGTGTTGCCGATAAACCAATACTTGTATTTTCTCTGCCATGAACAGGAGAAAGTAATGAATCTATTTTGAGGTCATTGTCAAACTCAGCATCAGTACAAGCGGTAGCAAGTGATGGAGTTATGCTTCTTCCAACTGCACGCATACCCACTGAATCAGTCATTCTTGCTCGAACGGTAAACCAATAGAGTTGTGTTTTATTCAACCCACTTACACGGTAACTCAATGTATTGGTTGTACCAAGTGATGAAAATGCGCCATCATTTAATTGCATCACTTCATAATCAGTAGCACCGGTGACTACAGGCCACGAAAGATTTACATAGCCTTCGCAGGGAACGGTTGCTGTTAGTGCTGGCATGGCTAGTATGGTAAAGTTGCCGGGTGATGTGGCTGAGGCACCACCACCATTTCGTGAAACTCTTATCTTTCCTTTATTCGTTGGAGTATTGGAAGCGGGCCATATAAAGCGATTTGTATTACTTGGTATGTTGTTGTTGATTGTACTCCATGTATTTCCATCATCTAGAGATAATTCTATTGTGAAAGGGTTAGAGCTATTATCATTTGAATTCCATCTTATAACTTCAGAACTGCCTGGATTGAAACGTTCACCGCCGATTGGATGTTCAAGTATGATCCCATCTTTAATAATCTCATAGGAGATATAATATTCTTGTGGTCCATGTGGTATGTTATATCCACCTACATTAACGGTTATGGTAGGTGCCGGGTTATCAATGGTTACCTGTTCAATATTATTAAAGCGGTCGATTGCCCTGATGGCATTATTATTTACTGATGCGGGTGCAGGATTAAGTACCCATGGGAAATAGGTTGTACCATTATTGTCCACTGATAAATCAACATCATTCACAAGTGCATTCGTAGCAAGAGGTGAAGCTTCTTTATCGTGCCAGTAAAGTAATATTTTTACTTTTTTTGTACCTACAGGCAAATTAATAATGTTAGAATTTGAGCTGCCGGTAACAGCGGTACCTGTATAGTAATTATTATTTTCAATTGTCTCAACTGCTTTTCTTGGATTTATTAGGCCAAAGCCCCATGAATAATCGGGACCGGGATTGCCCATGTCATCGGCAGTATTGCAAATAATGTTTTTTAAAAGTGCGCTTTTTGGCAGGCTGCCGGAATGTAATTGTTTGTACCTCTCCGTCAAAAGAGCCCAAACTGCAGTTACAAATGGGGCTGAGTGGCTTGTGCCATATCCCGCAGAATAAGCATTGTTAGGACCGGTTGAAACTACATTTGATCCGCTGGCAATGATTTCCGGTTTCAATCGACCATCTTTTACTGGCCCTCTGCTCGATGATGCATTTAAGTTGTCGCTATCGATTGAATAGTCACCAACATCAAGTGTGTTTTTACCGACCTGGTAACCGCTCTTTATTGTTCCAAAGCTTACTGGGTATGGACTACATGTTAATGTGCCATCGTTTCCAGCTGCAAATATGTGTTGGAGAAAAGGATTAAAAAACATTTGCTGATCAACATAATTACTTAGTTCGTTATATTCACCGTCGCCAGGACACCAGGCCAATCCAAAATAATACGAATTGTTGGTAACATTCATATTATAATCAGTATAATAAGTTGCAGATTTAGATAGAATTAAATCAAAGTTATCAGCAACTACTCTTACATTACCTGCAGCACCTCTTACTCTTTCATTCACAATTCCGTTACTCATGATAGTTCCTGCCACCATTCTGCCATGGTTTAATGAAATATAGGCCGGATTTCTGTTAATCAGATTTCTGTCATTGTCTATATGTGTAGGATTGGAGTCATCACCAACGCCAACAGTTACACCGTTGCCGGATAAATTTCTTCCTAAAACTTCTGAACTTGTAAGATTTGTCAAACCAAACATGCCTCTTTCCCTCCCGTTTAAAAGTTGGAAAGTTTTGTTACTTAATGAAAGAAATGAGATGAATGGGAATTCGCTTAGTTGAGCTACGTTCTTTACAGGAATTACTATTTCTAAAAGACCTTGATTTACCCTGCTTGTATTTTTCAAAACAATCTCAAGAGCAGAAAGGGCAGGATAAACATCATTCCAGTTTATCTGGCTATATAATTGAACATGCACAGTAATATCTTCAAATGGTAACTGTTTAGTTAATTGTCCTTGCAGTTCAGCACTTAATTTTAAATTGCCGGGTAGTTGTGTCATTGCTCTCACACCAGCACCAAAAAGCTGCGAAAACATGGGCATCCTCTTCATCCTTACTTGGTAACTATTGTCTGGCAGGTACGATAATAATTCAACCCCCATTCCTTTCAGTGCAAGTTGCTGTGCATTTGTAACAGGTTTTTCAAATGCAAGAACTGTGTAAGTCCATTCTCCAAAACGTCCTTTTCTGAATTCTTTTGTGATGGTTTCCGCCTCCATATTTCCCTGGATGGCAACATCTCCTGCTTTTAAACGGAGCGTGGTGATCTTCTTTTGTGCAATTAATGAGTTTATACTGCACAGTAAAACAGTCAGCAAAAAAGCTTTTTTCATATTTATGAACGGGTAAGTAAAATTGCGTAGTCGCCTGAATAAACAAGAGTATGGCTGTACATACGGATTGAGGTAATTCATGAAGTTGGTTTTACAGATTTGGATTAATTTCAAAAATAGGCATTCTTTCCCGAAAATGGAAGCTTTTCAAACAAACGGAGATGTACTAAAATCCTTATTCTAATCGTATCTTTGCCGCCTGTGAATTTTGAGTTGTTGCAGAAAAGATTTAATGACGATCCCCGCCTTTTTCAACTGGCGGACAGGCTTTCTTATTCCCAAACTCAACGGATCTATCTCAAAAACATGTTGGGAAGCTCATCGCAGTTCGTGGCAGCTTCGGTTTTCAATCACTCTTCACTGGAACAGTTTAACCATGTGTTTATCGTAAACGATGCGGAAGAGTCTGCTTACTTCCACAATTCGCTGGAAAGTATCACCAAAGAACTCAACCTTTTTTATTTCCCGTCATCGTTCAAACATCCAAAGAATTTTCGTCTCTTGAACTCGTCGCATGTAATGTTGCGAACAGAAGCATTGACGAAATTTTCCATGCCCACCGGCCAGCGTGTAGGTGCCATCGTTACTTATCCCGATGCCTTGTTTGAAAAAGTGGTGTTGCCGAAAAAACTGCAAGGCAATATGCTGCTCATTAAAACCAACGATACGTTAGACGTTGATAATATGATGGGCTTTTTGGTTGATCTTGGTTTTGAACGTACCGATTTTGTCTATCAGCCCGGACAGTTTGCCGTACGTGGCGGTATCCTGGATATTTATTCGTTTGGGAATGAAAAACCTTATCGGCTTGAATTATTTGGGAACGATGTGGACAGCATACGCATCTTCGATCCCGAAACGCAGTTGAGTGAAAGAAGGTTGGCCCAGGTGAGCATTATCCCGAATGTTGAAACGCAATTTGAAAGTGGCGAAAAAGTTTCCTTGTTTGAATTTTTACCTGAGAATACCATTGTGTGGGTGAAAGATTTTGATGTGATGAAAGAACGACTGCTCACCATGGAAGAAGACATGGAGCAGTTTTTGAAATTGCCCATTTCAAAACAGGAACGTGATGATGATGAGCGATTGGAGAAAATTGACCTTAATGAACAGGATTTTATTACTGCAGCTATAGTTGAAGAACAGATTCAGCAACATCATACCATTGAGTTTGGTTACCAACCTCACTTATTAAATACTGTTGAAGAAAAGAACAGGTTTGAACTGGAGTATCATACCAAACATCAACCTGCTTTCAATCGTCAGTTTGAATTACTTATTAATGATTTGAAGAGTTGGAGTGCGAAAAAATTTGAAATATTCATCTTCGCAGAAAATCCAAAACAGTTAGAACGATTGCACAGCATCTTTGCTGATCTGAAAGCAGAAATTCCTTTTACGCCAATTGCATTAGCTATTCATGAAGGGTTTATTGACGAAGACCTCAAGGTCGTTTGCTATACCGATCATGAAATTTTCCAGCGTTATCATAAATACAAGGTTAAGCAGGCATATAATAAAAGCAAGGCACTTACCATTCGTGCATTAAAAGAATTGCAACCCGGCGATTATGTAACGCATATCGATCATGGTGTGGGAACATATAGCGGTTTGCAGAAAATTGAAGTGAATGGTGTGATGCAGGAAGCTGTTCGTTTGATCTATAAAGACAGCGATATTTTGTATGTGAACATTAACTCACTGCACAAAATTTCGAAATACACAGGTAAAGAAGGAAGTGTGCCGAAGATCAATAAACTCGGCAGTGATGCATGGCAACGACTGAAAGAAAAGACGAAGACGAAAGTAAAAGAGATTGCTTTCGATCTGATTCAACTCTATGCTCAGCGTAAAGCTCAACAAGGTTTTCAACATACGCCGGATAGTTACTTGCAAACCGAACTGGAAGCTTCGTTCATGTATGAAGATACACCCGATCAAAGCAAAGCAACTGCAGATGTAAAAAAAGATATGGAAGCACCATCGCCGATGGATCGTTTGGTGTGTGGTGATGTGGGCTTTGGTAAAACAGAAATTGCAGTTCGTGCTGCTTTTAAAACTGTTTGCGATGGAAAGCAGGCAGCTATTATGGTACCTACTACCATTCTTGCCTATCAACATTACAAAACATTCCAGGAACGTTTGAAAGATTTTCCTGTTACAGTTGATTATGTGAATCGCTTTAAATCAACAAAAGAAAAGAAAGAAACATATAAGCAATTGGAGGAAGGTAAAGTTGACATCATTGTTGGTACACATGCTTTATTAGCCAAAGATGTAAAGTTTAAAGATCTTGGTTTGCTAGTGGTGGATGAAGAACAAAAGTTTGGTGTAGGTCATAAAGAAAAGATCAAAACACTCAAAACAAATGTGGATTCACTTACACTAACGGCAACACCTATTCCACGTACCTTGCAGTTTAGTTTGATGGGTGCAAGAGATCTCAGCATCATGAATACGCCGCCACCAAATCGCCAACCGATCCAAACAGAAGTACAGGTGTTCCAGGAAGATTTTATCCGTGATGCTATCTATTTTGAAACAGAACGTGGAGGGCAGGTCTTCTTTATACATAATCGGATTGCAGGCTTGGCTGAAATGGCTGCTATCATTCAACGATTGTGTCCTGACCTGAGCATTGGTTTTGCACACGGACAAATGGAAGGCCATGATCTTGAAGAACGCATCTTCGATTTTATCGGCAAAAAATATGATGTATTGGTTTGTACAAACATTGTTGAGAGCGGAGTTGATATTCCCAATGTGAACACCATCATGATCAACAATGCGCATCAGTTTGGTTTAAGTGATCTGCATCAATTAAGAGGAAGGGTAGGCCGCAGTAACAAAAAAGCATTCTGTTATTTATTGGCACCACCCATGAGTACATTGCCAAACGATTCAAGAAAACGTTTACAAACATTAGAACAACATAGTGAGTTGGGTAGCGGTTTCCAGATTGCCATGCGTGATCTTGATATTCGTGGCGCAGGTAATATGCTGGGTGGTGAACAAAGTGGTTTCATGGCAGAGATTGGTTTTGAAATGTATCAGAAAGTATTGGATGAAGCTATCCGTGAATTGAAACGCACCAAGTTCCGTGAACTGTTTAAAGAAGAAATTCAGCAACAGGAAAACTATGTGAAAGATTGTGTGATCGATACCGATCTTGAAATTCTTATTCCTGATGCGTATGTTGAAAGTATTGGCGAACGTTTGAGTTTATATACACGATTGGATAATTGCGAAACAGATGAAGATCTGGTTGAATTCCATAAAGAACTTATCGATCGTTTTGGTCCGATACCTTCGCAGGTGGAAGACTTGTTTACAACTGTGCGTTGCCGTAAGCTGGCTGTTGAACTCGGCTTTGAAAAAATGACGTTGAAGGAACAAACCCTGCGTTGTTATTTCATCAACAACCCTGATTCACCTTACTTTGAATCACCGGTATTCCAGGGTATCATGCAGTTTGTGCAAACATCACTCAACAAAGCACAACTGAAACAAACCGGCAAATTGTTCCTGCTGGTAGTGCGTGATATGGACGGCATGGAAGCATTACTTCGTCTCTTAACCCGTATGCATGCAGCTGTGGTGGAAAAACCGGTTACTGCATAAAGTAAAGCCTTCTTATCGACAGATTTTTCCATTTCGTCGCAAAAGGGAGAACTCTCATCTGAATTAATAAGTACTTTGTATACATGAGCAGTAAATGGTACACACGCAAATGGATTGTTTTCGGAATGCATGTTTTATTCTGGGCATTATTCCTTGCGTTGCCTTTTTTATTGCGGCCCGTTGCTGAGAACAAAACAGTGCATACGGATGAAAGGCCCTTTGGCATGTACTACCTGCATTTCATCAAAAACTTTCTCTGGATAACGCTCTTTTATTTCAATACATACTTTTTAATACCTGTTCTCTTTTATCGGAAAAGATATGGACGTTATCTGCTTATATTGCTGGCGTCGGTACTTTTTATTTGGCTTGCTGATCGTTTTATGTTCGCTTTGTTCATCGAAGGGTTTGAATACAAGGTGCGCAACTTCCTGTTCTTTAACCTGCCGGTTTTTATTTTTATTGTATTGGCAAGTACAGCTTTCCGTACCATTCGTGACAGAATTATTGAAGACCGTGAAAAACAGGAAAGACAGACAGAAAACCTCAAAACGGAACTTTCATTCTTGCGTTCGCAGGTTAGCCCGCATTTCATGTTTAATATTTTAAATAACATGGTGGCGCTGGCGAGAAAGAAATCGGATATACTGGAGCCTTCACTCATTAAGCTTTCATCATTGCTTCGTTATATGTTATACGAAACGGATGAAGACAAAGTATTACTCGATAAAGAAGTAGAATACCTGCAAAGCTATATTGATCTGCAACATCTACGTTTCGGAAAGAATATGCAGATCAATACAAAACTTCAGCAAACTGCTTTTGCATATACCATCGAGCCGATGTTGTTAATTCCTTTTGTAGAAAACGCATTCAAACATGGTGTTGGTTTAATTGAAGATGCTCAGATCGATATAGATCTGAAAGTAGAAAAGGATCAACTGCATTTTTCTGTTAGAAACAAATACAATGATACTAATATAGATGAGCCGAAAGATAAAACATCAGGTATTGGGTTGGTGAATGTAAAAAGACGTTTAAATTTATTATACCATCAGGATCATACATTGAATATTGATAAGAAAGATGGATGGTTTACTGTTTCACTTCAACTAAAACTGCATTAATGCTCCGTTGTATTGCAATAGACGATGAAGAATTGGCGCTTGAACTGTTGGTAGATAATATCAGTAAAGTTCCGTTTCTGCAATTGGTAGCGGGCTGCAACAATCCGCTGGAGGCATTACGCATTATGCAGCAGGAGCAGGTTGATCTTGTTTTTATCGATATACAAATGCCAGGTCTCAATGGATTACAGTTTATACAGAGCAGTCCGCAGCAGTGTATGTTCATCTTAATAACAGCGTATGAAAAATATGCATTGGAAGGATACAATTTGAATGTAGTTGATTACCTGTTAAAACCGGTTGAACTTAATCGGTTTATCCAAGCCTGCAATAAAGCCAATGAATTGTTTCAGTTGAAACAGAAACCAAAGCAGGAATCTGTACAGCAGGATTATTTCTTTGTGAATGTGGAATACAGTTTACACAAAGTTGAAAAGGCCGACATCACATGGATCGAAGGTTTGAAAGATTATATCAAAATTCATCTTAAAAGTTCGTCGAAGCCTGTTGTTACCCGTATGAGTTTAAAAGCTGTGGAAGAGCAATTACCAACACAGCAGTTTGTGCGTATTCATAAGTCGTTTATCGTAGCAGTTTCAGCTATCACTTCTATCCGTAAAAGCAGCGCTTTTATCCAGGAAACTGAACTCCCCATCAGCGATAATTTCAGAGATAAACTCTTTGCAGTAATCGGTCGTGCCGAATAGACTTATCTTCTTCCCGATTTCGTCGCATCATTTCCCGCTGTTGTCTCATTTGCCAAGCCTGTTTTTTCTGCCAGACTACTTTTACAGCATAAATTATCAAAAATGAAAAAGTTTATTCTGGCTTTTGTGGCAATTGTTACAGTTCATTTAGCAAAAGCACAAATGCCCGGTATTGCTCCTGCCGGCACGGCTAAACAGGCACCTCCAAGTATTGGCCGTATCTATGGCAAGCTGGTTGATAGTACAGGTAAGTCAATTGAAGGCGCTTCGGTTGTTGTATTGCAAAGCAAATACGACAGTACAACAAAGAAAGGGAAGGATGTATTATTGAAAGGAACTGTCAGTGCGGCGAATGGTGATTTTAATATTGAGCAATTACCGATTATGGGGCCGTTGAAGCTAACGGTATCTGCAACAGGCTTTGAAGCATATACGCAAACTGTAACGTTTCAACCGAAGATGCCTGCGGGCGGTGCTCAACCAAAACCTGCCAACGGTCAAATGCCCGACATGAGTGCAATGGCTTCTGCATTCGAAAAAGATTTGGGTAAAGTAAGCCTTGTAAAATCAATAAAGGAATTATCTGAGGTTATTGTTACTGCAGCAAAGGGTCGTTTAAAGATGGATATTGATAAAAAGGTATTCAGTGTTGATCAGAATATTGTAAGTGCAGGTGGTACAGCAGTTGATGTAATGAAGAACGTGCCTTCTGTAAATGTAGATGTAGATGGTAATGTAACCATGCGTAATGCATCGCCACAGATCTATATTGATGGTCGCCCTACTACTTTATCACTCGATCAGATTCCTGCAGATGCAATTGAAAGCGTGGAGATCATTACCAATCCTTCTGCAAAATATGATGCTTCTGGTGGTAATGCCGGTATTTTGAATATTGTATTGAAGAAGAATAAAAAGAACGGATATAATGGTAACGTAAATGTGGGTGTAGATAAACGTGGTGCCATCAATGGTGGTGCAAGTTTAAATCTGCGTCAGCAAAAATTTAATCTTTCTTTTAGTGCGTTTGGTAACCAAATGAAAAACCGCACAACAAGTTCTACTGATATTACAAGTTTACTTACAACACCAAATATATTGGTGAATCAAACTGGCAGCACAAGAATGAATGGTGGTTTCCTGTTTGGTCGTGCAGGTGTAGATTATTTCGCCACCAACCGTTTAACGCTTTCATTATCTGCTGTAAGAGTACATGGTGAGTTTAATCCAGGTTCTGTTCTGAAAACAGACAGTTCATACAGTAATGGTTCATACATCAGCTTCAGCAATCGTTCAACAGCATCGAAGAGAGAATTCAATGCAACAGGAGTACAGGGCGGATTCAAATATTTATTCCCGAAAGAAGGAGAAGAGTTAACCGCCGACTTCAACGTTTTTGATGGCCGTAACAGCAGCAGCGCAAATTATAATACGGGTATTTATACATATGAAGGTGGCGCAAAAACAGGTGCAGTGTTACAACAGATTCTCGGTAGCGGCACGAATAACTTTGTTACCATTCAAACAGATTATGTAAAGCCATTTGGTAAAGCCGGTAAAATTGAAACAGGTGCAAGGGTGCAGTTACGTACTATGACGAATAACCAGCAAAACTACATGTTCAATAGCTCTGCAAACGAATATGTATTGATCCCGAATGCAACAAGTAATTACAAGAATAAAGACAATGTATATGCTGCTTATTTTTCTTTAGGTAATCAATATGAGAAGTTTGGTTATAAAGTTGGCTTACGTGCAGAAAGTTCAGATTACACAGGTGAGTTAACAGATACGAAACAAAGTTTCAGCAATAAATATCCGTTGAGTTTATTTCCTTCGTTGTTCTTAAGTCAGAAGCTGAGTGATAAACAGGAGTTGCAGTTTAGTGTAACACGCCGTGTAAACCGTCCGTTTTTTATGCAGGTAATTCCGTTTATTGATTCAACCGATCAATTAAACTGGAGCAGAGGTAATGCAGCGTTGAAACCTGAGTTTACCAACTCAGCAGAAGTATCGTATTCAAAGAGTTTTAAAGGAGGCAATATGATTTTGGTTTCGGCTTACTATAAATACACAAACAACTTAATTACACGTTTCCTCGATACCGTTACATTGGCATCAGGTGAAAAACGACCGTTGAGTACCTATCAGAATGCACAATCAAGTCAATCGTATGGTGTTGAGTTTACCACACAGAATACCGTTACGAAATGGTGGGATCTTAATTCGAACCTCAATATTTATAATTCAAAGATCAATACCGATAATATTACCGGTACATCGCAAGCTGCCATGTGGAGCTGGTTTGCAAAACTGAATAACAATTTTAAACTGCCAGCCGATTTTAAATTACAGTTATCCGGTACGTATCAGTCGAAAACAAATTTACCGGTGAACCAGAACAGTGGCATGGGTGGCCCGCCAATGGGTGGTGGTGCACAAAGTGCAGCGCAGGGTTATATTAAAGCCAACTACGGTATTGATGCTGCCATTTCAAAAAGCTTTCTCAAGAACAAAGCAGCAACAATAACCTTTAATGTAAATGATATTTTCAAAACAAGAAAGTATGATCAGTATTCAGCAAGTTCATTCTATATCCAGAACAGCTATCGGTTAAACGATGTGCCGATGTTCCGCATCAACTTTGCGTACAAGTTCGGACAAATGGATATGTCGCTCTTCAAACGTAAAAACATGAAAGCCGAAAGCGAAGGTTCGCAAGGCGCAATGCAGGGAATGCAGTAAGAAGATGGTTTTGATGAAAGGTTAAGCCCCCGTGTACTTGTTACATGGGGTCTTTTTATGCTGAAAACGAAATTTTAATCTTATTTTTAAGTGTACAAAGTTGCTGTTTCTCCCATCTTTAACCGATCATTTTAAAAAATTAAACCTTCATTCATGGAACAAAACTTTGCAAATTCAAGTGAGATCAGGTACGCACAGGTAAGCAGCGACGAACGCTCTATTGCTATTCTTACACATGTATTATCGATCTTCTTTTCCATTATTCCTGCATTAATTATTTACTTGGTAAAAAAAGATGAATCACGCTATGTAGCAGAGCATGCGAAAGAGGTATTGAATTTTCAGATCAGCATTTTCATTTACTGTATCATTTGTATTCCGTTGATATTTTTAATAGTTGGTATTTTTCTGTTGATCGCTATCGGAATCGGTTCGCTTATCCTCTACATTATTGCAGCAGTAAAAGCAGCTGATGATGTGCTGTACCGTTATCCATTTACTATCCGTTTCATCAAGTAGTTTTACTTTTTTTAAGTTAATTGATTGATAAAGGCTTTCTGAAACGAAAGCCTTTATTACTTTTGGTACTGCAATTGTTCCAATATCTATGACACATTGTATTATTCAATAAAAACCGAAACGCTATGAAGCAAATTCTACTCTTGATTTCTCTTTCATTACTTATTACTTCCTGTGCACGAAAACGAATGATGGAAAGGGTGCAGCAATACAATATCCGCACCATTGCCATTCTTCCCGCTCAATTAGAAGTAACCGGAAACATTCCAAAAAAGTTAACGCCTGAACAGGTGAATGAGATGGTGGCTAAAAACTCCACCTTTCTTAACCGTGCTTTGTACATCGATCTCGTGCAGTATGTTGATACCCGCCTGCGTCGTTACTCGCAGGTTCAATTTCAAAGCTCAGAGCGCACAAAAAAACTATTGGAAGAAAAGGGCATCACTGATTCTGCATCCTGGCAAATGGATCCTGCAGAGCTTTCGAAAATACTGGGTGTTGATGCGGTTGTATCAACCAAGGTAACACAGAACCATATCCTCAGTAATGAAGTTGCCATGGGTGTTGATGTAGTAGGTGGTATTCTTAACCGAACTGTGCCGGGCATTGGTGTGCCAACAGGAATGGCACGCACAAGCGATATGTTTGTGAGCAGTGCTCTCGTAAAAGAAGGGTATACTGTCTGGAGCACACGCTTTACCAACCAGACGGATTGGAATTATCCCTTCCAGCAATCAATTCAAAATGTAACAAGAGCTATTGCAAGAAGATTTCCATTATAAACAGGTATCGAAGAAAGTATGCCATGTCTTCATCAGTATTTCTGTTCCTTAGTACTATCAGCAGACATGGCATACTTAATTGATATCAATAAAAAAGTCGTTCCACGTAAGCAGAACGACTTTCTTTATGGGTAGAATAAGATTAATCCCAGCCTTTTTTTGCAGTGCCTGCAGCAATTGCAGCCAAAGCTTTTGCTTCGCCTAACAAGGCAGTAAGTTTGTTACCTTTTCCATCATCGCCTTTAGCAATGTATCCACCTTTAGCTGTACGCTCAACAACTGCATTCTGGATAGGAACGTTCTTTTCTTTTGTCTTTACGTTATACGCTGTTAATTGCATAATTTAAATTTTTTATGAGGGGGTTAGTTAATAATTACCGTCTCTCGGTTCGGGCTAAAGTACAGATTTTCGCTAAAAAAGGGCTCAAAATGCTTTCCACAGCCGCTATGCATTGAAAATCAATAAAAAAGCGACCCTGTTACAGGTCGCTTGTATGATGATTTTTCTAAAATCCCCCTTAAATGTCCAGGTTGGCGTACTTAGCGTGGCTCTCAATAAACTCCCTTCTTGGAGCAACTTCATCGCCCATGAGCATGCTGAAAACCCTGTCGGCTTCGGCTGCACTTTCAATTGTAACCAGTTTCAATGCACGTGTAGCCGGGTTCATAGTTGTTTCCCATAACTGGTCGGCATTCATTTCACCCAAACCTTTGTATCGTTGTACGCCCACACTATCTTCCTTACCTGCCCCAAACTGGACTACATAAGCTTTACGTTCTTCTTCATTCCATGCATAAGCCATTTCCTTTCCTTTCTTTACCTGGTATAACGGCGGCTGTGCGAGATAGAGATAACCCTGCTCAACAATCGCTGTCATATAACGGAAGAAAAACGTAAGAATCAATGTGGCGATATGGCTACCATCCACATCCGCATCGGTCATGATGATGATCTTGTGGTAACGAAGCTTGCTGATGTCTAATGCTTTTGGATCTTCAGGTGTACCCATCTTTACACCAAGAGCAGTAAACATGTTGCGGATCTCCTCGTTATCGTAGATCTTATGCTCCATTGCTTTCTCTACGTTCAATATTTTACCACGTAAAGGAAGAATGGCCTGGAAGCTACGGTCACGGCCTTGCTTTGCAGTACCACCAGCCGAATCACCTTCGACCAAATATAATTCGCAACGTTCAGGATCACGGTCAGAACAATCGGCAAGTTTACCGGGCAAGCCACCACCGCTCAATACGGTTTTACGCTGCACAAGTTCACGTGCTTTCTTTGCTGCTGCCCTTGCCTGTGCTGCAAGAATAATTTTTTGAACAATGTTCTTTGCTTCTCTTGGATTTTCTTCGAGATAAGCTTCGAGTGTGCGGCTTACAGATGTTTCAACTATACCACTTACCTCGCTGTTACCGAGTTTGGTTTTTGTTTGACCTTCAAACTGTGGTTCAGGAACCTTCACCGAAATGATGGCTGTTAAACCTTCACGGAAATCATCGCCTTCCACATCAACCTTTGCTTTCTCAAACAGGCCTTCTTTTTTTCCGTATGAAGTAAACACCCTGGTAATTGATCTGCGGAAACCGGTTACATGTGTTCCGCCTTCAATGGTGTTGATGTTGTTTACATACGAAAAAATATGTTCACTATACGAATCGTTGTACACCATTGCCACTTCTACAGCTACATTACTTTCTGGGTCATGACCATCCATGTAGATCACCTGTGGTAACAATGGGCTGCGTTTGCCATTCTTTTCAATCAACTCAACAAATTCGGTAATACCGCCTTCGCTGTAAAATGTATTTGTGTAAGTAGCACCGTTATCATCTGTTTCACGGAGATCATTCAGAATAATGCGAATGCCTTTATTCAAAAATGATAATTCACGCAAACGGGCTTCGAGAATTTCTTTTTTATAAACCGATGCGGTAAAGATGGTAGTATCGGGCCAGAAATGAACTCTTGTTCCTGTAATAGGGCTGGTGCCTATTTCACGAACGGGATATTGAGGAACACCAATGCGGTATTCCTGCTCAAATATTTTTCCTTCACGTTGAACGGTTACCTGGAGTTTGGATGATAATGCATTTACGCAACTCACACCCACACCATGCAAACCACCTGATACTTTGTAAGAACCTTTATCGAACTTACCACCGGCGTGCAGCACCGTCATTACAACTTCTAATGCGGAACGTTTTTCTTTTGTGTGCATGGCAGTGGGAATACCACGACCATCATCCTGCACACTGATGCTGTTATCTTCATGAATGTTAACCGTAATGTTTTTACAGTAACCGGCCAATGCTTCATCAATTGAGTTGTCAACCACTTCATATACGAGGTGGTGTAAACCTTTTTCACTGATATCGCCAATGTACATGGCGGGACGCTTACGAACCGCTTCTAAACCTTCTAAAACCTGGATACTGTCGGCACCATAACCTGCGTTTTGTGCAGCGGCGCTGAGGGCTTGTTCCTGTAACTCTGTGCTCATATAATGCTTCTCAAAAATCTAATTGGGAGTGGTGAAAATATATTCGGACAAATGTACGGAAAAGGCAGCGGTTGAAGCGATTTTTAAAGCCGATTTTACAGCAAGAAATCCACAATTTTCTTACTGAAAATGAAGGCATTGAAACAGGTTGTGGAATTCCGGAAAACGGGGACGACACATCGGTTCCTTTTCACGCCAAAAACATGACAAAACTCTGTCAATAGGCCATGACAGTAGCCCTGCTTTATAACCTATCTTTGCCCTCCGATGCAGCAATTGAATGAATTACTCACACTAGCCAACCGAAACCCGCTCTTAACGCATGAGCTGGACTTGGTGTATGAGCAGGAAAAACAAATTCCCGGCTCCGTGCAGTATGGTATTTATCGCTATAAATTGCTGCCACATGTTACACCGGAAGATACGGCTGTGCTGGTGTACAATTCGCAACCGCAACAATCAAAGGAGCGTAACATTGAGCTGCGTTTCTGCATCAATGGCAATAAATATTGTAACAGCAAAACCTGCGCAAACGGCGTTTGTAAAAAAACTTCGGCCGATTGTGCAGCAGAACCCACGATTGATGTGTTTCTGTTCCGTTTTTCGCCTTCATACCTTACACCGTTTGTAAAAGGGAAGACCATTACAACCAAAAGTGAGCGTGTGCTTGCGTTTAAAGAAAAGCAATCGTTCAGCACAACCGTTAATCTTTGCAGCCGTATAAGAACGGTGTTGGAAAACCTGGTACAGCATAACTACAGTAATGCACTCGAGAATATTTATGTAAACAGCCAGTTGCAAACGTTGCTGTTGTATGGATTGGAATGTTTAACTGATCAGAAAGCTGAGGAAAGTTTTGTCTGTCGTTTTCTTGCAACGGATAATGCAAAAGATACCATTTTGCAGGCCCGTGAAATTTTATTGCAACGTATTGGTGAACCTATCACCATTAAAGAGTTGAGCCGTAAAGTAGGAACCAACGAATGTTATTTGAAGAAAGGTTTCAAAGAAATGTTCGGCACTACCATTTTTGAATTCTACCAAAGCCAGCGAATGGAACACGCTAAATATCTTTTATACGAAAAAGGATTAAGCGTTACAGAAGTAAGTGCCTTACTCGGCTATTCCTCTATCTCACACTTTTCTACTGCGTTTAAAAAGCACACGGGTTTAAAACCATGTGAACTTCTCTTCAGAGCTTAATTATCTCTGTCAAACTATCTTTCTCATTTGCCTGATTAAAACGCAGGGTTAGCTGTATATTATGTAGAGAGTAAATGGCCGGAAGCATTGGGTGTACCAGCTTGTATATATGCAGGATAAACGAAGGATGAACGTAGGAAACTTGCATTTGCCAGCCTTAAATAATAGATAGAGGTACTTAAAATGAGCTAATGGCATAAAGCACAAACAATCTATTACTGCGCCAGGTAAGAGGGCAAGTTGGGAAGCAGTTTGTTGTGAAATAGTACGGAAAAAAGACGGTGATCACTGCTTACCCGGATATGAGTAATGTGAAACCAAGTAAGGCGCAAAAAGTGAACCGTAAACAATTTGCCAAAGAGGTTGCCTATGCACAAAGTATTTTACATGATCCTGTGAAGAAAAAAGCGTTTACCATGCGGCGATAAAGGAGTTTCATACTAAAAATAAGTAGAGCATTTTTTATATCAAGTATTTCGGTTGGTGAACAGAACCCCGGCTTAGTATCTTATTCCCGAAACAGGGCAAACAATACCTGGGCACGCTCTTCAGTATCTGCTTCATCGAGTAATTCAGTAAAACGCTTTATCTCTCTTTTTGTAAAAAGAAAACAGGTGCCTGCAGCAGGTGTTTGCACTATTACACATTTGCAAAGATCGTTTGGGATATGAAGGCTGTTTTCATACTGCTGTTGTACCATACGGCGAAAAGATCGAAATTCTTTTTCATCAAGCGTTACCATTACGCAGAGATAGGCCAATTGGTAATGTCCGCATTCCTTGCAACGAACAACATATCCATCTTCACCGCTGTATAATTTTTGAAAGTGACAATTCATGTTACAAACATCGCAGTCGTTTGCAAAACCATGTTTACCGTTTTGGGAAAACGATTTACGCAAAAGGGAAACTGACATTTCTTTAACAAAAGAAAATTAGCGGATTGCTTCCGTTAGATTGATTCTATATAATTTACTGATTTATTTATGCTTCAGAATTGTTCGGGAATAATTCAATTGAAAAGAAAATAGTTGCAATGGTTCCTGTAATTGTAAACTCACGAACAAAGAAGTTTGAAATTTTTGATCATTGAACTTGCTATTTATATCAATTTCTCATTCTATGAAAATGCAACAATCAACAGAACGAATGGAAACTTCCAATTTTACCGTGAGCCGGAAACAGTGAGGTGATAGGTTTTGACTGGAACGGGCATGCTGAACAAAATTTGACTGTGGTAACGGATGCTGGCGGGAAAGTAGTGACAGCATTTCCCGGCAAACTCAGTTTTAGATTTCGGGTAGTAAGTCGAGAATAGCTAACTTTTGTTCTCGTTTAACGAACCCATAGTATCATTTATAATAATTTACCAACGCTAATAAATTCCTCATTTCGCAAATGCTTTTACCGATTCGATACATGAATAGAGCTTAGCTGATGCACCTTTGCCATCTTAAAAACAAACAGAATAAAACCAAGCTAAGATGAACAGACGATTATTATTTCTTTGCCTCTTTATATTTCCATTGATTGCATTTGCACAAACAGGAACAATTAAAGGAACCGTACAAACCAATAACAATATGGCGGCAGCTTCGGCCACCGTTCGTTTAAAAGGCACGAAGAAAACAACCATCAGCAATAATGAAGGTGGATTTATGTTTGAGAATATTGAAGCCGGAACATATAAACTGGAAGTGTCGGGAATCAGTTACCAGCTCTTCGAAAAAGAAATAACAGTTACTGCAGGTGAAACAGCCGAAGTAACTATACAGGTAACAGAAATACAAACACAGTTAACAGAGATCATTGTTTCTGCAGGACGAACCAAAGAAACCATCGATAAAGTACCAGCTTCTGTTTCGGTGGTAGGTTATAAAACGTTACAACAAAATCTTATGATCACCAGCAACCCCGGTGATATTCTGGAGAACCGTGTAGCAGGGCTGGCACCAAGTACCGGGCTCAGTAGTAATTGGGGACAAACACTTCGTGGCCGCAGCTTGCTGATTATGGTGGATGGTGTACCGCAATCAACTCCATTACGCAACGGTGCAATGGACTTACGTGCACTTGACCCTGCCGTAGTGGAACGTATTGAAGTGGTGAAAGGGGCCACCGCTATATATGGTAATGGTGCAGCAGGTGGTTTAATCAACTATTTTACACGTGCACCTAAAACAGGAAAACTGTTCAACAGCCAAACTTCAGTAAGCACAACCGGATCATTGGTAAAACGATCTAACAGTATGGGAGGACGTTTAAGCCAGCTGTTTTATGGCAATACAGGAAAGTTCAGCTATGTGTTGAGCGGAGTGTACGAGCAAACAGGTGAACACAAAGATGCTGATGGTGATGTATTACCTCCTGTATATGGTTTGGGTGAAACAGATTCGTACAACGCATTTGCAAAGCTTGGTTATGATATTTCGCCGAAACATAAAGTGCAGGCGAGCTATAACTTTTTCAGCAGCCGACAGACAACCAACTATGTTACAGTAAACGGTGATTATAAAACCGGCAAAAAAACAACGGCTGTTGAGGGCCAGGCAAAGGGTGTACCGCAAGGTGTAAAAGGAAACCATAATCTTGGTTTGCAGTTCAGCGGTGAAACAGGAGTGGCAAATACACGTTACGATGCTGATGTGTATTACCAAAGCGTTGATAATATTTTCTTCTATTCAGAGGCGTTTGTTGATGGAGGTGTCTCCCGCATCTTATCAAAGAAAACAGGTGCACGTTTAGTGTTGAACACGCCTCTTTCTTACAGAAATTTCGATGCAAATTTTACTTATGGTTTAGATGCACAACGTGATGTCACATCGCAACCATTGGTTGATGGCCGTGTGTGGGTGCCTGAAATGGATATGTTGAACCTTGCACCATTTGTTCAATCAAAATTCACCTTTTTTGATAAAATGGTATTGAAAGGCGGCGTGCGTTATGAAACCGTAAACATTGGCGTGGACGATTATGCAACTCTTCCCAGCAGAAATACCACAACAGGTGCTGTTACTCCATCAATGGATGTAAAAGGCGGCGATATAAAATACAAAGCACTGGTTGCAAATGCTGGTTTGCGTTATAACCTTTCCGATTATTTCTCACCCTTCATCAGTTTTTCACAAGGCTTCAGTGTGTCAGATATTGGTTTGGTATTACGTTCAGCAAGAGTGAATGATATTGCAAAGATCAACACCGAAGCGGTGATCGTTAACAGCTACGAAGCTGGTTTTACCAGCAAGATCAAAAACATCCGTTTTGAAGCAACAGGTTATATCAGCAAATCAAGTTTGGGAGCAAACAGTGTGTACAGCAATGGCGCTTTTATAGTGGTGAGAGCACCTGAACGTATTTATGGTTTTGAATTGTCTGCCGATGTACAGGTATTGAAAAATCTGCAGGCAGGCGTTTCGTATAGCTATGTTGAAGGAAAACTGGATGCCAACAACGATGGTAAGTATGATGGTGAAACAGATGAATACCTTCCAGGGCAGCGTATCTCTGCTCCTAAAATTGCAGGACATGTTGATTATGCTATACTGCCCGGTAAACTGAATGTGCTGGTACAGTACACGGGTATTATGAGCCGTAACAGGTTTGCAAAGAACAGTGCAGGATCGTACGATCCTTACAAAGCGCCGGTGAAAGCATATAACCTGTTCAATACATCTGTCGGGTATAATTTTAATACAAGCACATCACTGAACCTGGGTGTAGAAAATATGTTCAACGAAAATTATTTCACTGCCCGTTCGCAGTGGGGTGCATTTAACGATAGCTACACAAAAGGGAAAGGCGCATCGTACCGGCTTACACTTCATGTGAAACTTTAATTTTGCAACGCACTATACAATAGTCCCGCAGGCCGGGACTATTGATTTTTTAAAAAGAGAATGAAGCTGAAAAAACTTATTGCACAAATACATTTATGGCTTGGGCTTGTTGCGGGCCTTATCATTATCATCATTGCCTTAAGCGGTGCTATTTATTGTTTTGCTCCCGAGTTGCAGAATCTTACACAACCTTACCGGAAAGTGCCGCAGCAGAACACAGTGTTTCTTCCTCCCGTACAAATCAAACAAATTGCAGAAAAGGAATTGCCAGGCAAAGCGGCCAAACGTATTTATTATGGACATAAAGAACAATCGGTGCAGGTATTGTTCAGAGATAAAGAGAAGTACAGCTATTCAGTTTTTATAGATCCTTACAACGGTCACGTACTCAATGTGCGTAACAACAAAAAAGATTTCTTTTCTGTTATACTTGATCTTCACCGCACTTTACTTATTCCTTACGGGCATGAAGTGGTGAGATGGAGCACGGTTGCCTTCTTCATTATTATCGTTAGCGGATTGGTGATGTGGTGGCCACGTAACAAACTGGGAGTAAAACAAGGCTTTACAATTAAGTTAAGAGCTTCACCTAAACGATTGAACTATGATCTGCATCGTGTGTTGGGTTTTTATGCCAGCTGGGTTATTCTTCTCACTGTATTTACCGGGTTGGTCTTTGCCTTCGACAGCTTTGCTGATCTTACGTACAAACTCACCGGAAGCAAAGGTTCCATTGTACAAAAGAAACCTCCCGTTAGCGATACAACGCTGTTAAGTAACGCAGATGCATTAAACAGCGTATGGGCAAATGTGCAGCATGATCTTCACCACCGTTATGCAGCCATGTTATTTGTGTTGCCGGTTAAGAAGACTGATCCCCTTTTGTTAAGGGCTAATCCTGAAAGTAAAACGCTTTATAAAACCGATTTCCGTTATTTCAACCCCAACACGGCGCAGGAAATACCCGGTGCTTATGTGTGGGGCAATTATACAGATGCAAAAACAGTGGCTGACAATATTAAACGGATGAATTATGATATTCATACGGGTGCCGCCTGGGGATTACCCGGCCGTATTGCCATTTTCTTTGCTGCACTTATTATTGCCAGTTTGCCGGTTACTGGCTTCCTCATTTGGTTGGGGCGAAGACGAAAACAAACGACCGTTCTTTCTTATTAGCAAACATGCACCATGCTCAAAGCATTCCTGTTTCCGTATTGCGTAAAAACTTTTCCTCATTCTGTAAATGATTCAGGATGATTGTAACGCACCTTTGCATCCGATTAAAATTAGAATGAACATGATCAGAACCATTATAACTCTTTGCCTGGCGATAATAGCTTTACAAACAACTGCTCAACAGGATTCAACAAAAACAGACAGCAGTCATCTCCATACAAAATACTTAGCCGATATAACAGTAGTAGGCCGTAACAGCCGTGCTGATATACATTTCTTGCCTGAAATTGTTGGTGTAAATATCAATGCAGGCAAAAAGAACTCCTTAATTGTTGTAGATAATGTGCAGGGAAATGTAGTTACCAATACCATGCGGCAAGTGGTGGCTAAAATTCCCGGTATTCAAATTTGGGAAAGTGACGGCAGCGGCATACAGATTGGAATTGCAGCAAGAGGATTGAGCCCTAACAGGAGTTGGGAATTTAACACAAGACAAAACGGTTATGATATTGCAGCCGACCCTTATGGATATCCGGAAGCTTATTACAACCCTCAGTTACAGGCAGTGCAACGTATTGAAATTATACGTGGTCACGGCTCGTTGCAATATGGCCCGCAGTTCGGCGGAATGGTTAATTACATTCTTCGCAATGGCAGTGAAATTAATAAGCCCTTTGAATTCGAAACACATCAAACCATTGGCAGCAATGGCTTGTTTAACAGTTATAACGCTGTGGGGGGCGAAACAAAAAAGTTTCATTACTATGGTTTCTTTGATCACCGCAATGCAGATGGATACAGGCAGAACAGCCGCTACTATAACAACTCCGGTTTTGGAACATTTACTTATCGCTTTACCGATAAATTTTCGGTTACTGC